>JAUNRD010000004.1:0-13676 GCA_030535815.1 Clostridia bacterium | reverse complement strand
TGAGCATGCTGAAGGGCCGGAAGCTGTTGAATATGGACTCGGAAGAAGAGGGAACATTTGGCTGCAACATAAATAAGGAAGGCGTTCACGACCTTTACATAATTGCAACCTACGGCTCTGCCGGTGCATCCTGGGTAAGCAAGGTGATGCTTTCTGAAGAAAGCCTTCCCGAAAAGGAAGCTTATGTTCCCGTATCAGATGATGTGATTGTGGACGACTGGTCGGATACCTGGGCAGGAACAAGCGGACTTTCCCGTGCAGTTGCCGATTACGCCGAGGTCGGCGGCGTTAAGGAAGGCAAGGAAGTAGGACTTTTCTACTGGATATGGAACGTAAATCAGGAAGATACCGTTGCAGTAATCAACAACACCACCTATCAGAAGGAATATCCCGATGCTTATAAAGAGGACGGATACCTTCATCCGGCGTGGCCGTTGGGCAAAACCAACTACTTCTGGGCGGAGCCCTTATACGGCTACTATACGGGCGTTGACTACTGGGTTTACAGAAAGGATGCAGAGCTTCTTTCCGAGGCGGGCGTTGACTTTTTGTACTTTGACGACAGTAACGGAAAAGGTATCTTCAGAAGAAATATGGGCGTATTTTTGGAGGCTTTCTCCGATGCGAAAAAGAGCGGAGTTGACGTTCCCAAATTCACCATCTTAAGCAGCCTTGCCTATCCCGTAATTGACACCAAGTATATGGTGGAATATCTCTATTTAACCTTCTATAAAAAGGGACTTTACGAGGATTTATGGTACTATCACGAGGGTAAGCCTCTTATAATGGCAAGCGAGGAGGCCTTAGAGCGCTTCCTTGACAAGGAGGATCCCGAGGATGTGGCACTCTATGAGGAAATTCTTGATTTCTTCACCTTCCGCGGACAAGAGGGTGACTGGAGCCATACCAAGGATAAAAAGCCCACAAAGTGGACCTTTACAGACCGCTATCCACAGATAACCTTCGGCGTAGATTCTGAAGGTAAGGCGGAAACCGTTTCCGTATCTTCCGCAAGAAATGCATCAATCGTTGATGCATCGCTTACACCTATGAGCCTTCCTCATCTTGTAAGAGGCAAAAACTATACCGAAACCCACGGACATATCTGGAAGAGCGGAGCCTCCGTTTATAACCTCTTCTTTGAAGAGCAGGTATCCGGTGCACTTATGACAGATGCAAGAATTATGATTCTTTCAAGCTGGAACGAGTGGACTGCCGTAAGAAACGAAAACTATATCGGTAAGTTCAAAAACTCCTTTGTTGACCATTTCGATTCTCCCGGAACCCGCGACCTTGGCATTTCAGTTGACGAAAACAAGGATCACGGCTTTATGCTTATGGTGGATGCTATCCGTAAGTGGAAGGGTGTTCGCCCCGCTCCCGCTGCAAGCGAAAAAACCACCATTGATATGGCAAATCCCGCATCCTGGGATAATGTCGCACCCACATTCTACAATGTAAAGGGTGTATACGAGAGAGATATTGACGGCTATGCAGATTATCACTATGAAAACAAAACTGCAAGAAACAATATAAAAACTTCCAAGGCGGCAAGAAACGATGAATTTATCTGGTTTACTGCCATTTGCGAAAGCGATATAACCGCTCCCGGGGGCAATAACTGGATGGCACTTTATATCGACGCTGACAGAAATCACGCAACAGGCTGGGAAGGCTATGATTACAAAATTGTAAATACCGATGTATTTAGCTTTAACGGCACATGGAACGCCATCGGAAAGGCAGAACAGGTATTATCCGGCAAACAGCTTCAGATTAAAGTAGCAAAAGCATTGGTCGGAATCGGAAATGTAACCGATATTGAATTTAAATGGGCGGACAATTCCGACGATTCGGACATTCTCAACTTCTACATAATAGGTTTAACTGCACCCACGGGAAGATTTAACTATGTTTATTCCGAAATTCCCCAAAAGGCTGTAACAAAAGAAGACAGAGAAGCCCTTAAAAACACCACCGTTGTAAAAATCGGATCAAACAAGGCGGTTATCCGCGGCGGAGTTATGGATGCCTTTGAGGCAAATACCGCTTACGGTGTGAGGGAAATTGACAATACAGCTTATGTTCCCTATACAATGCTTAAGGATGCAATCGGCTATGGCACAACGCTTTTAACCTATGAAAGAGAGCGTAACTTCTTTAAGATTGATGCAAAAGAAGGTATGGCTTATACAACCGTCGGCACCTTTGAGGCAACAATTGACGGTGCGAAAATCAAGGTTAAGCACCCGGTGGTTGACGTTGACGGAATTGCATATGTTCCCGTAATGCTTATGTTTGATTTGTACGGCTTTGACGTAAGAAACTTAGGTAACGGAATTTATGCTTTCGGCGAAGAAATAAATGTTGATGCGGCACTTCGTGCAGCAGAGCTTATATAAGGAGGCGGAAAATATGAAAAAGATATTATCATTAATTGCGGCACTCTCATTAATAATTTCAATGTTTTCCGTGTGCTCTTCCTTTGCGGCGGACGATGAGCTTCCCAAGGACGGCTGGGAAATTACTGCATCCAGCGAAATAATCCCCATTAAAAATGCCATCGACGGTGATATAAATACCTACTGGCACTCAAGCTATACCGCTGACGGCGGAACAATAACAGGTCAGGACAGACCGCCCTTCATAATCGAATTAACCCTTCCCGAAGTAACGGAAATATCCGGTCTTCGCTATTACCCCCGCCTCGGCGGTGCGGTATCGGGCACATTTTACGATGTGATGATTTATGCCTCCGAAAACGGAACGGACTATGAAGAAGTGGGCGAAGTAAAGTTTCAGTATAACGGAGCATATTCCGACCGTGAGGGCGGAAAAACCGTAAACTTTACGGGCAATGTCAAGGTTAAGTCCATTAAATTAAACGTGCTTCGTGCATATACGGACTTCGGCACAATGGCAGAGCTTTCTCTTCTTAAGAGCGACGGCACCCTTAAAAGTGTAAGCCTTAAGGATGTTGACTTAAAGGAAAAGGTAATAATCGCAACCCTGGACGGAGAGCCCACAGAGCATATTGCAGCAGAAAATGCATCCCCCAAGGCAAATGCAGCAGGTGCTTCTGCAGGAGCGGGAGATGCCAAGAAAGAGGAAGAAATTAAAAAAGAGCACGACGATGAAGTAACCGATATGGATTTCTGGGTTGCGGAAGCAACAAGTGGCGCAGGCTCTGCAAAGTATGTGGTTGACGGAAATATTGACACCATATGGCACTCAAGCTACAAGGCAGAGGGCTCTACCATAACGGAAATTGATCCTTATCCCCATGTTTTAACCCTTACGCTTCCTTATACTCTGGAAGTATCGGGCTTCCGCTATTATCCCCGCCTTGGCGGTGCGGTTGCGGGCACAGTCCTTGAAGCAGGAGTTGAAATATCTGCTGACGGTGAAAACTTCACCTCTCTCGGAAATGTGAAGTATACCTATAACGGAGCATATTCCGACCGTGAGGGAGGAAGGGCTACAAAGTTCGACTCTAATGTTACGATAAAGGCACTTCGCCTTACTGTGACAAACGGTCACGGCGGATTTTCTACCTGTGCGGAGCTTCATCTCTTAAAGAGCGATGCAGCCTTAAAGGCGGCTGATATTACCGGGGTTAAAATAACAGAAGAAAAGAAGGAAGAAAAGCCTGCTTCGGGTACTACTACACCTGCGGCGGGCGCTCCTTCAGCTGATATCAAGTACGAAATTGACGAATATGTTCCCGAAGGATGGACGGCTGAAGCCTCCAGCGTAATGGTAAAGGCGGAAAACGCCATCGACGGTAAAATGAACACCTACTGGCATTCAAATTATAAGGCAGAGGGCGGCTCAATCGTTTCTCAGGATACACCTCCCTTCGACTTTACCATAACCTTCCCCGAAGAAAAGGAGATTTCGGGCGTAAGGTATTACCCCAGACAGAAGCCCGAAGCCTCCAGCGGTATATTCTATATCGTTACGGCATCCGTTTCCGACGACGGTGAAAATTTTGTTCCCGTGGTAACTGATTATACAATGTACTACGGCGAAAACTCAGGCTTTGGCGACAGAACACCCTGCCAGGTTTCCTTTAATAAAAACATAAAGGCAAAGGCGGTAAGGCTTACCATAACCCATGCGGCATCAAATTTTGGTGTTGCCGCAGAAATAAGGGTATTAAAGCCTTTAGAGAGACTTAAAACCATAGAGGTATCCGACATTGCGGAAAATCCGGGAGATTATGCCCTTGTTGCCATCGACAAAAAGGATGTCAAGGTAACAGCATCCAGCGAAGACTCCACTCACAGCCTTTATGCTTCAAAGCTTCTTGACGAAAGCGTTTATTCGCTCTGGCACACAAGATATACAAACGAGGATGGCTCATTCTACAATCAGAAGGTTATGCCCGCGTTGCTTGAATTTGACCTCGGCAAAGAGTATGAGATAAGCGCCCTCGGCTATATGCCCCGAGGAAGCGGTTTCAGAAGCGGTCACTGGGTTGAATTTGAAATATGGTATTCCGTTGACGGAGAAAACTTTGAGAAAATCGACACCTTCCTTTTAAACGACACTCAGGCAAACAGCTATAACTATCATATGCTTGCCTTCCCCGAGGCGGTAAAAGCAAGATATTTCCAGATTGAAATATTCAGAAGTCTTAACGACAACGGAGAAATTCAGTCGTCCCACGCATCGGCAGGTGATGTAAGCTTCTTTGAAACGGAAAACGTTCAGAAGGCAAGACTGGAAAGCGAAAAGGAAGCATATGTCCTTAAAATTGGTTCCAAGGAAATTTCGGTAAAGCAGGGCGAAGAGCAAAAGACAAAGGTTATTGATGTTGCGCCCTACATCGTTGACGGAACAACAATGATACCGCTTCGCGGTCTCTTTGAGGAGATGGGAGCAACCGTATCATGGAATGGCGATGAGGAAAAAATCACCGTTTCCGACGGAAAAACGGAAATGATTTTCCAGATAGAAAATACACGAGTTTTCGTAAATGAAGTAAGACACGGCGTAATAGTTGCACCGAGAATAAATAATTCAAGAACCTTTATTCCCTTAAGATTCGTATCCGAACAGCTTGGCTATAAGGTTTCCTGGGACGGAGCAACACAGACGATAACAATAGAAAAATAAGGAAAAAGCGACGGCTGTCAGCCGTCGCTTTTTTATAAAAGTTCAAAAAACACAATTTTATGTTTGTTTTACCAATTGTGTAAATCCGCTGTATGTGATAGCATATGATTAGGGTGGATTTTATAAATTAACCTCTGCCATAGCTTCCTTAGGCATTGGAGCAACCGGAACAGTTTCGGGAATCTCAGCTTCAGAAGCTTCCTGTAATTCACGAAGTCTGGCGTCAGATGCTTTTCTTGAAATTTCCTTAAGGCCTGCACTTACCATTACAAGTAAAACAACCCAGGCAAAAACGGTTAAAGCTATCTGCACAACAGGGAAATCAATGCCTATAAAAATGGGCATGTCCCAAACAGCATGCATAGCTACTGCCAGGAAGAAAAAGGCGAGGAACTTTTTGTCTCTAAGCTGAGAAAATGCAAAGGGCTTTTCTCTCTTTGCCAAAAGCAACGCACCACCTGTGATTGCTGCCCATGCAACGTGTCCGCCGGGAGCAAGGAGTGCACGAAGCCATAAAACCGTCATCATGTCTGAAACAGTGCCCTGAAGGCCGAAGTTTAAGATATAGCCTGCTGTTTCAAAGGCGGCAAATCCCGCGCCTACAGCAGCGCCGAGTAAAATTCCGTTAAGTACATAGTTTGCTTCGGAGTTCTTTTTAACAAAGAATGCAACAACTGCAAATTTTGCAACCTCTTCTACGATTCCTACAATTGTGGCACCGACAAAGTCCAGAGATTCGCCGGGGGATATAAAAGTAAAAAGGATAAGTGTTATAACCAGTGAGGCTCCGCCGCCGATAAAGAAAACCTTCAATACTTCATAAAAGCTGATGTTTCTGGGGGCATTTACTTCTATAAAGAATACCAGCAGTGAAAAGGGAACGGCAACAGCACCGATGAAAATCATTCCGGGCAGTGCATTCATATTTTCGAAAAACATAAAGCATATGTAGAGAAAAGCGAAGGTTAAGAGGAACATAGTAAACACTCTTGAAAACAACCAGGGTTTCGGCCATGAGGATGAAAGTTCGGATTCTTTTGGAGTTGTGTTTTTTGTTCCCGCAATGAATACAGCCTCCGAGTCATCCAGTGTATGACGCTTAAAAACCTGGGAAAATAAATCCCTCAGTCTTAAGTCGACAAAGTCGTTTTCACCGGTCATTTCCGTAAGTTTTTTTGTAGCGCGCTCAAAAAATCCGTCATTTGCGTGTGGATCAGCATCCGGTGCATACATTTTGCCGCAATTGGGACACTGACCTGTCGGAGATAATGCTACTCCGCATTGTGCACAAAAATTTGCCATTTTTCATCTTCCTTTCTTTTGTTGGATACAAAAATTATAACATTATACAAAAAGCTTGTCAATGATTTATCGGCATTTTAATTTATCACTTGGTGCTTATGTTGACAAAAAAACAGAATTATACTATAATAAAAGGTACACGTTTAATTGAAAGGAAGCAGATTATGGACGGATTTTTATCAACATTAAATCAGACAGCATTTCTTTTCGCCTTCATTGTAATAGGCTACATTTTAGGGAAATTCAAAATCATTCCCGACAACTCGGCAACGGTTTTATCCAAGCTTGAAAACAACCTTTTTGTCCCCGCCCTTGTAATGGGAACCTTTATAAACAACTTCACCGTAAATAAAATAGGACAGGCGGGAAAGGTTTTCGGCATAAGCTTTATAATGATACTTATTATGATGCCTGTTGCCACATTTACATCAAAGCTTATAACAAAGGATAAGTATGAGCAGAACATTTTCACCTACGGTCTTGCCTTTGCAAACTTCGGTTTTATGGGTAATGCCGTGGTTAAGGCACTTTTCCCTGAAGAACTTTTCTTGAATTACATAATTTTCACCCTGCCCTTATGGATAATGATTTATCTCTGGGGCGTTCCCGCGCTTTTAATCGGCGGAAGCGGCGAAAAGAGAAGCTTTTCAGAAAGCCTCAAATCCTTTTTGAATCCTATGTTCATTGCAATGATAATCGGTATGATTATAGGGCTTGCACCCATACCCTGGAACGAAGAAAGCTTTATAGCAAGAGTAATCACGGTATCAGGCGACTGTATGAGCCCTGTTGCAATGCTTCTTACGGGTATCACGGTTTCCTCCATTGATATGAAGAAAACCTTTATGGATGGTAAAATTTATGCGGCAACCTTTATAAGGCTTATAATTATTCCGCTGGTATTTTTAGGACTTGCCAAATTCATTCCCTTTGATGAAACGGTGTTTATATGTGCAGTTTGTGCGCTTTCAATGCCTCTTGGCTTAAATACCGTTGTAATTCCAAGCGCCTACGGAAAGGATACCTCAAAGGCGGCAGGTATGGCAGTGGTTTCACACCTTTTATCCTGCCTTACCATTCCTCTTATATTTATGCTGGTTAATAAGTGGTTCGGAATGTAAAAAAACAGCCGAAGGCTGTTTATATATGGAAGGAGTAAAAATATGAAAAAAGTACTTGCTATTGCCCTTTGCATTGTTATGGCGATATCGGCTGTCAATGCATTTGCGGCAAAAACTCCTCTTACCGTTGAAAAAACGGAAGGGGCAAAATTAACCTCCGGCATTCTTGAAATGCAAAAAGGGAACTATGTATATTTTCCCTCCGTTGACTTTACGGATGTAAAGTCCGTGAGAATGACGGCGGAGGCAAACTGGACCTCGGGCTGGAGCGGTGACCTTTTTGAGGTGAGAATCGACAAGCCCACGGGCGAAATTATAGGTGAGATTGACCTTTATAAGGAAGGCAAGAACGAGTTTGGCTGTAACGTATCGGTTACGGGCAAGCACGACTTATACATAATTTCAACCTACGGTCCTGCCGGCGCATCGGATATTTTTGAAATATCACTGTCCGACGAAAGAATTACCGAAAGAGAAGGCTATACGCCCGTAACTGCGCCGGTAATTGACGACTTTTCCGACACCTGGGCAGGAACAAGCGAGCTTGGTCGTGCCGTTGCCGATTATTCCGAAGTCGGCGGCGTTAAGGAAGGTAAGGAAGTCGGCTTATTTTACTGGATATGGAATACAGGACACGAGGAGAACGAGGCGGTTATAAATAACTCAACCTTCCAGCTTCAGCATCCCGATGCATATAAGGAAGACGGATATCTTCATCCTGCGTGGCCCAAGGGCAAGACCGAGTATTTCTGGGATGAGCCCTTATACGGATTTTATGCGGGCAACGACTACTGGGTATACAGAAAGGATGCGGAGCTTTTAAGTGAGGCAGGGGTAGACTTTTTGTTCTTTGACGATACCAACGGAATTGCGGTTTTCCGCCGCAATATGGAGGTATTTTGCCAGGCGTTCCGTGACGCTAAGCTAGATGGCGTGGATGTGCCAAAATTTACTCTGGCATGTAATATGGCATATCCCACGGAAAATGCAAAAACCATGCTTTTCTATATGTACCGTACCTTCTACAAGCCCGGCTACTACGAGGATTTGTGGTATTATCACGAGGGCAAGCCCCTTTTGATGGGACATCAGGAATCAATGGAGCGTTATCTTAACGAAAATGATCCCGAGGATGTTAAATTAACCGAAGAAATTCTTGATTTCTTCACCTTCCGCGGAATCGAGGGAGACTGGAACGATACACTTTCCGATAAAACCGACAAATGGTCTATCATTGAAAAATATCCTATGAAGACCTATGGAGTGGACTCTGAAGGAAAATCTGAAACCGTAACAGTTGCGGGCGGCTGCAACAAGTCCATCGAAACGGAACAGCTTGTTCCCATGGGATATAAAACCGCAAGAGGCAAAAACTACACCGAAACCTTCGGACACATCTGGGATGCCGATGCATATAAGTATAACTACTTCTTTGAAGAGCAGGTATCAGGCGCCCTTGAAACCGATGCAAGAATTATGCTGATTTCAAGCTGGAACGAATGGACCGTGGGAAGACAGGAAAACTACTCAGGTAAATTCAAAAATTCCTTTATTGACCATTTTGACCAGGTTAACACCCGTGACCTTGCCCTTGCAAAGGGCGGGAACCGTGACAGCGGATATATGCTGATGGTTGACGCCATCCGTAAGTGGAAGGGCGTTCGTCCCGCACCCATTGCAAGTGAAAAAACCACCATTGATATGGCAAATCCCGCATCCTGGGATAATGTGGCACCCGCTTTCTACAACGTACGCGGGGTATACGACCGTGATGCGGCAGGCTACGGAAAAAATCACTATGTAAATAAAACTGCAAGAAACAATATAAAAACAAGCAAGGTTGCAAGAAACGATGAATTTATCTGGTTTTCAGCTACCTGCGAAAAGGATATTACCGCACCTTCGGGCAATAACTGGATGGCACTCTACATTGACGCTGACAGAAATCACGCGACAGGCTGGGAAGGCTATGATTACAAAATTGTAAATACCGATGTTTACAGCTTTAACGGCACATGGAACGCCATCGGTTCATCAGAGCAGGCTCTTTCCGGCAATAATCTTCAGATAAAGGTGGCAAAAGCATTAGTCGGAATAGGAGATGTAACCGACATCGAATTTAAGTGGGCTGACAATTCCGACGATTCAGACATTCTTAATTTCTATGTTACAGGCATATGCGCTCCCGCAAGCAGATTCAACTATGTATATACCGAAATTCCCGAAAGATGTGTGACGGATGCTGACAGAGCGCTCCTTAAAAACACAACCGTTGTAAAGGTAGGATCAAGCAAGGCGGTTATCCGTGGCGGTGTTATGGATGCCTTTGAAGCAAATACCGCCTACGGCGTAAGAGAAATTAACGGAACGGCTTATGTTCCTTACACAATGCTTAAGGATGCAATAGGCTACGGCACAACAAGAACAATTTATGAAAGCTACAGAAGCTTCTTTAAAATTGATTCAAAGAAAGGTCTTTTCTACACAACACTTAACACCCTTTCCGGTGTGGCGGACGGTGTTGATATAACACTTTCAAATCCCGTAGTTGATGTTGACGGAATCGCATACGTTCCCGTAACCTTCCTCTTTGATACACTTGGCTATGAGGTAAAGAATCTTGGTAACGGCATCTATGCTTTCGGAACTGAAATTGATGAAGCGGCGGCACTTCGTGCGGCAGAGCTTATATAAGGAGGGTGAAAAAAATGAAAAAAATATTATCTTTAATCTTTGCATTATCCTTAATACTTTCATCAGTTTTTGCCCTTTCGTCTTTCGCAGCTGATGATGAAATTTCAAAAGATGGCTGGACTATTAAGGCGACAAGCCAGATTCAGGCAATAGAACGTGCCATCGACGGTGATATTGACACCATCTGGCATTCGGGTTACACCGCAGAGGGCGGTCAGGTTACGGCAAAGGACCCTATGCCCTATACAGTTACCCTTACACTTCCCGATGTAACCGAAGTTTCGGGCTTCCGTTATTATCCCAGACTCGGCGGAAGAGTTGCAGGTACATTTTACGATATCATAGTATACATTTCCGAAGACGGTGAAAACTACACCGAAATGGGACAGGTTAAGTTTCAGTACAATCCCGCATATTCCGACCGTGAAGGTGGAAAAACAGTTGACTTTACGGCAAATGTAAAAATAAAGGCGTTGAAGTTTGACGTTGTAAAGGGCTACAGCGATTTCGGCACAATGGCGGAGCTTTCCCTTCTTAAAAAGAAGGATAGTCTTTCAAGCGCAGATGTGAAAACAGTAAAGCTTGCAAAAACCGTAATTCCTGCAATGGAAAACGGCGTTGAAACACAGAATATCGCAAAGGAAGTTGGCTCTGCCGCAGTTGGCGGCGCAGGTGCCGACAGCGGCAAGGTAAAGGACGAAATCACCGATAAATCGGGCTGGGCGGCGGAAGCTTCCAGCGTGGCGCAGAAGGCGGAAAACGCCATCGACGGAAACATTGACACCATCTGGCATTCAGGCTACACCGCAGAGGGCTCTACCATAACAGCGAAAGATCCGATGCCCTATACCTTCAATCTTACACTTCCCGATGTGACGGAAATATCGGGTATACGCTATTATCCCAGACTCGGCGGAAGCACAGCAGGCGTTGTAAAGGCGATGGGTATTGAAATTTCCGAAGACGGAAGCACCTATACAAAGCTTGGTGATGTAAAGCTTTCTTACAATCCTTCATTTTCCGACCGTGAAGTCGGAAGAACAGTTAAGTTTGATTCCAACGTAAAGGTGAAAGCCGTAAGGCTTACAATTACCGAAGGCGTCGGCGATTTCGGCACAATGGCAGAGCTTTCACTCCTTAAGAGTGACGAAAAATTAAAGACAGCCGAGGTATCATCTGTTAAGCTTACCGCAACGGAAATTGATGCAACCACAGGAATCGGCGGAGCATCAGCCTCCGATAAAAAGGAAGAAACCAAGGAAGAGACAAAGCCAATAGAAACGGCAAAGGCAGAGTATGAAGAAGACGAAATGACTCCCGGCGCAGACTGGAAGGTAACAGCCTCCAGCGCAATGACAAAGCCGGAGCTTGCCATGGACGGCAGCCTTGCTACCTTCTGGCATTCTGCTTACGTGGTTGAGGACGGAAAAATCGTTTCCCATGATATGAACCCCTTTGACTATATCATAACCTTCCCCGAGGAAACCGAGGTTTCCGGCATCAGATATTACCCCAGAGACGAATCCCAGAGCAGTGCGGGTATATTCAAAATCGTAAGCTTATATGTGTCTGATGACGGCGAAAACTTCTATCCCGCGGTTGAGGATTTCACCTTCTCCTACGGCGGAACCACAACAAAGGACCAGAGAAGAACACCCTGCGAGCTTGCAATGAGCAGAAATGTTAAAGCAAAGGCAATAAAGCTTGTAATTGTGGACTCTATGAGTAACTATGCCGTTGCATCGGAAATCCGCGTGCTTAAGCCCACTCTTTATAAAGAGACAGTAACTGTGGCGGAAATGAGAGATAACTACGGCGACTATAAAATGCTTCCCATAGACAGAAGCGAGGTTAAGGTAGAGGCAAGTAGCGAACAGCCCTATCCCTTTGAAAACGCCAACGATATGCACTCAACTGCAATCAAGACCATTGACCAGAATGAATATTCCGTATGGCACACTCAGTACAGAAACGAGGACGGCTCAACTGAGGGCTTCAATAAAAAGGTAATGCCTGCTTATCTTGAGTATGACCTCGGAAAGGAATACACTCTTTCGGGCTTCGGATTTATGCCGAGAGGTCAGGGCTTTTTAAGCGGTCACTGGGTTGAGTTTGAAATAAGCACATCAGCGGACGGAGAAAATTATGACTTTGTGGATAGCTATGTTCTTAACCCCACCCAGTATAAGTCCTTCAACTTTATGAGGATTCCCTTCTATGAGCCCATAACCACAAGATATTTCCGTATAGATATCCTTGTTACAACCAATGACGGAGGCAGCAAGGCAAGTGCCCACGCCACCTGTGCGGACGTTCAGTTCTACGAAAGCGAAAATGATCAGCTTGCCCGTCTTTCCGGGGAAAAGGAATGCTATACTCTTCAGATAGGCTCAAAGGATATTAGTGTATCAAAGGGCGAGGAGAGCAGAGTAAAGACAATAGACGTTGAGCCCTTTATTGTTGAGGGAACCACAATGATTCCCCTTCGCGGTCTCTTTGAGGAGATGGGAGCTGAAGTTACCTGGCACGGCGAAAACAAGAAAATAACCGTGGCATCGGGCGGAACTGTAATCGAGTTCCAGATTGAAAATAACCGTGTATGGGTAAACGGCATAAGATACACCTCTGCCATTGCACCCAGAATCGAAAACGGAAGAACCTTCATTCCTTTAAGATTTGTATCCGAGCGTCTCGGATACACAGTAGGCTGGGATGGCGCAACACAGACAATTACCATAGAAAAATAAGTATGAATTACACCCGCACAGCTGTTGCGGGTGTAATTTTTCACAAAAAGATAAGGTTTGGTTTGTGCAATATGACGAAAAGCAAGAAAAGCGGTATAAAAAAGCAAAAAAAGATTGTGAAAAAGGGACTTGTTGTGCTATAATATACTATACCATAATGCATAATAGGAGGAAACTTATATGAAAAAGACTTTAGCATTAATCTTAGCACTTGTTATGATAATGAGCGCATCCGTATTTGCTGCTGAAATCGGCACAGAAGATATGAAGGGCGCAAAGAAAATAACAGGCGCAACAATTACATACGAAGGCGGAGAAAAGGGCGCATATGCAGGCACCACTGCTAATCTTGTTGACGGAACAAGAAATGACTTCGGTGCAAAGCTTAAGGGCACAATCCAGATAGCATTCCCCACTGAGCAGAAGTTTTCCGGTATCCGTGCGTGGAAAAACATGGACAGATGTTGCAAACACAAGAAGTGCAAACAGCCAGTACTGGTTTGATGATTATTATTTCGGAAAAGAAATCACAGCCAAGTACATTTCTCTTTCTTCTCAGAAGAGCAATGATAACTGGGGCGAATGGGAAATCGGAGAGCTTGCATTAATCACAGACGAAGCTGCAGCAAAGACCATTTCAAACCAGAAGGGCGCAGCAAAGCCCGCAACTCCTGCTGCACCTGCAACTCCC
>JAUNRD010000158.1 GCA_030535815.1 Clostridia bacterium | reverse complement strand
CCCTTACCTAAAATAACACGTTCGTCACCGATATAATGAACCATCTTTCCGCTTATTACATAGGCAAGCTCGATATAGTCGTGGTTGTGCTTGTCAGAGTCATACTGAAGCCAGTGGAAAACGCAGATATTTTTAACCTTGTTGTCCCTTGAAATATAATTCTGCCTCTGAATATGATAGCTGGGTTCATTGGTGAAATAGTTTCTTTCCCAGGATAATCTTAAGTTTTTCTGCCTCATAAAATCGCCTCCTTGAATTATTATATTTGGCAATTTTATAAAAGTCAATATAAAAGTTTACAAATGCATTATAAATTTGATACAAAAACGTATTGCATTATAGTTTGTGTCCATTTAAAATAGAATTATTAAAAAGAAAGGACGGAAAAACAATGAAAAAAGTATTGAAACTTGCACTTATTTCTCTTATGATTTTGTCGCTTCTTCCGTTTACGGTGCTGGCAGAAGAAGTAAGCTATAAAGCGACGGATTCTGCTGTAAGAGAAAACGCTCCAACGGTGGAAAATTACATCAAATTCACCAAGGAGTACGGCTATTTTGAGATAAAGGATGTTGACCTTACGGGAATCAATTCCGTCTCCGTTACAAGTCATCACGCCGATTCGGATTCCAGCTATGACGGTGACTATCTTTTCGTTAGGCTTGATTCGCCAAAGGGCAAAGCAATCGGAACGATAAACATTGATACAAGTGCATCGGGCGTTGATAAGGTATTTAAGGGCAGCATCGAAAAAACCGACGGTGTGCACAATGTATACATAATGAGCTTTTTAAGCGCCAACGGCACATTTGTGAAGGATGTTACATTCTCAAGTGAGGTATATAACGGTGCATATGTTCCGGCTGACAGAAGTAAATATCAGGATACTCATTCTTCAACCTGGGCACTTACTGACGACTACGGCGTGAGAGCAGCGGATTTTGAAGAGGTAGGCCCTCTTGATGAAAGTAAAAAGGTTGGTATCTTTTACTGGACATGGCACGCGAGAAAACCATCTCAGTATCGCAAGGCCTTCAACAATACGGAATTTATGAAAATTCATCCCGAAGCAAAGTATGATTATAACCACAGACTGTGGCCTACAAACAGCGTGGAGTTTTACTGGGATGAACCGCTTTTCGGCTATTATTCGGGAACAGATTACTGGGTAATGAGAAAGCACGCAACAATGCTTAAAAATGCAGGAGTTGATGCCCTTTTCTTCGATGCTACAAACGGTCACAGCACTTGGAGAGGTCAGTACGAAGTACTCTTTTCTGCACTGATAGATTCCCTTGAGGCAGGAAATGATGTGCCTAAGGTAGCATTTATGTGTAATTTCAGCAGCACCGTTGCAGAAGGAAAGCTCAACTTAAAACGCCTTTACTCAGGTGCATATAAGGACGGAAAATATTCAGACCTCTGGTTTATGTGGGAAGGTAAGCCCGTAGTTATGGCATACCCCGAACATTTAAAGCCCGTAGAAGGCGACGAGCTTGATGCAGAACTCATGGAAGAAATGCTTGACTTTTTCACCTTCAGACCGGGACAGCCTTCCTATGACACAGGCTCAACCAAGGAAAACCACTGGGGCTGGCTTGAAATGTATCCTCAGAACAAGTTCGGCGATAACGGTGACGGAACGTATGAGCAGGTAACGGTCGGTGTCAGCGCAAACTTTTCCTATATTTCAAAATCCAAGGTTGCGATGAATGACCAATATGTAACGGGCAGAGGTTATACTACAGGTCTTGGGGATGACAAGAGTGCCGAGGGAAAGAAAAAAGGCTACTTCTTCCGCGAGCAGTTATCCCGTGCTCTTGAGGTTGATCCTGAATTTATGTTCATTACAGGATGGAACGAATGGAGAGCGGGAAGATATCAGTCCTGGGGCGGAACGCCCAATGCCTTTCCCGATCAGTTCGACGATAACGGAAGCCGTGATATGGAACCGACTAAAGGCGAACTCAAGGATCTCTATTACTGTTATTTAGTAGACGCGGTAAGACGCTTCAAGGGGGCAGAACCTCTTGGAGAGGTATCGGGCGAAATTACCATTGACTTAGCCGACATTTCAGCATGGAGTGGCGTTACTCCCGAATACTACAATGATAAGGGAACATATACCCGTGATAATCAGGGCTTCAGCAACAATCATTACACCAATGACACTATGAGAAACAATCCCATAAAGGCGAAGGTGGCAAGAGATAAAGACAGCCTTTACTTTATGACAGAGTGTGAAGAAGCATTAAAGGGCGAGAACGATGCCTCCTTTATGAATCTTTATATCGACTCTGACAGACTTCACAAAACGGGCTGGGAAGGCTATGACTATGTAATAGCGGGCACAAAGGTTTATGCACTTGCATCTGACGGTACAAGAAACGAAGCAGGAAATGCGGAATACAAGATAACGGGAAGCACCATCGCAGTAAAGGTAAATCGTGCTCTTATAAATCTTTCCGGCACACTCGATTTTGAATTTAAGTGGACAGATAATGTGGCAACAAAAGACATTCTTGACTTTTACAGCTACGGATGCGTTGCGCCTATGGGCCGCTTTAACTATCGCTATAAAGAGACAAAATCCGTTTCCTTAAGTGATGCGGAAAGAGCTTCTCTTAAAAATACAGGCGTATTCAAGGCAGGCAGCGCAAAGATGTTTGTAAATGGCGGTATGTGTGACCTTTCACCGAAAAATCCCGGTGTAGTGGCCTTTGAAAAGGACGGCACACTCTACATTCCGGCAGAAACCTTTGACAAGGTAATGGGCTTTGGGCGTGCAAGAACGGAATATGATGCAAACTACAATATGCTCTTTACCCATAACTACGAATTATCGCAGGATGAAAAAGAAGTAGATAACTACATCTGGACAGCAACAAAAGTAGGAAGCAGCGAAACCAGGATAAACGGAAGAGCAGGCACTCTTTCGCATCCTGTAATTGCAGAAAATGGTGTGGTTTATATACCTCTTACTCTTATAGGCGATATCTACGGATGGAATTTGTTTATTGCAGGCGACGGGGTTTATGCTATAGGTTATGATGCTGTAAGCTCATCGGGAGTAAAAGCCGCGGCATCTTATCTTAATTAAAGGGGGCAATAGCAATGAAAAAATTAATATCTTTAACACTTACGATTCTGATGCTTTTGTCTCTTACAATAGCATCAAATGCCGATGGAAATACCATAGAGAGGGATTCTTCCTGGAAAATTACCGCAACGGATAACTATGGAGGTGCTGTACCAAAGCTCGCATTTGACGGAAATCCTGAAACAATGTATCACTCCTATTACGAGGTAAATCCCGACGGCACCATGAACTACGAAAGAAACAACCACGCCATAACGGTTGATTTCGGAAAGATAATAAATGTATCGGGCTTTACCTATCAGGCAAGAAAAGACAATAAATCGGGCGTAATGACCGGATATGCCATATATGCATCCACTGACGGCGTAAATTTCAAGGAAATTTATAAGGGCAATTTTAATTACGGCGAAGACTATTCTGATACATCATTGAAAACAGCATCCTGGGGCAATACGGAAATGAAAGCAATTAAAATTGTTTCAGTAGAGGCTTATGCAGGTCACTTTACAGCACCCGAAATCACATTTTTGGAGGGAACAAGCGGAAGTAAAAACGGAAGCGGGGCAGCTTATGTTCCCACCGGAGCGGAGGCAGAAGAAGCAAAGAAAGCGGATAAAAGCAATGTTTCATTGGATGAAGTCGGGGGAAGCATAATAGAAAAGGATGCAACATGGAAATTTTCGGCAACCGACAACTTTGGCAGTATGGGTCCGGAGCGTGCCTTTGACGGAAATGATAAAACTTACTATCACTCCTTCTACGAGGTTACGGAAAGCGGAATGAACTGGCAGAGAAACGGCCACGCCATAACAGTTGATTTCGGAAAGAAAATCATGGTGTCAGGCTGGATATACCAAAGGAGAACAGATGACAAGTCCGGTACAATAACGGGGTATGAAATTTACACCTCGGAAAACGGCACGGACTTTACTAAAATTTACACAGGAGCCTTTAACTACGGAAAGGACTATTCCGACCTTACGGCAAAAATAGGCTCCTGGGGTGATACTGAAACACAATATATAAAAATCGTTTCAACTGAGGGCTATGCAGGTCACGCCACCGCTGTGGAAATTTCATTCCTCACCGGAAGCAAGAGAGTAGAAGAGACGACAGAAGAAAATCAGAAATCAGAGGAACTATATACAGCAGAAAACGGCGTAAAGTCCATTTCCAGAAAGGGCTGGAAAGTTTCCGTTAATTCCGACCTTAATAATGGTATTGCAAATATCATTGACGGAGACACAAAGAGCTATTGGCACTCATGGTATAAGGCGTCGGGAACAACCATTACCGATAAGGACGGCTTGCCCTACGAAATCGAGGTTGTGCTTCCGAAAGTTGAAACAATCTCTGGTATTGTATTCATTCCGAGGCAGGACAATCAGAGCGGTCGTTTTATATCAACCAACGTTTATGCTTCGGAAAGTGATGAAGGGGAATATTTCCTTCTTACGGAAGGCTTTGCCACAGAAACAAATCCCGACACAAAAGAGCTTTTATATAACTCAAACATAAAGGCGAAGAAAGTAAAAATCGAGGTTATGGCTGCCTACGGAACCTACGGCACACTGGCAGAGCTTTATATACTTGGCGAAAATAAGGATGCAGACAATGTAAGCTATGAAGAGTTTGCGGAAAACGAGAAGAAGCATAAGATGTATCAAATGAATAAGGCGGAATTGCGGGCATCCTCCGAAACACCTTCCTGGGCAGACCACATTCCCGGGCAGGTTCTTGACGGATCTTCGGAAAGCTTCTGGCAGACCGAAGGTGTTACCGATGGTACAACAATAAACCTTAATATTGATTTTGGAACTGTCACAAAGTTTTCAAAAATAAGCTATCTTCCGAGACAGACTGAGGACCACCACGGTCTTTGGAAAAATGTTACAATCTGGGTTAGTGAGGACGGCGAGAACTGGACGGCGGCAAAGGAAAATATTGCTGTAGAGCAGACTTTAGGAGAACACATTTTTGACCTTGGCGGAAACGTAAGTGCAAGGTATGTTGACTTTGAAATAACAGACTTTGAGGCTTCCCGCGCATCATGTGCCGATATCAACTTCTGGCAGGACTATGAAACCTATCTTGAATACGGCACTCAGGGCGAAAAATATACCCTTAAAATTGATTCCAATA
>JAUNRD010000157.1 GCA_030535815.1 Clostridia bacterium | reverse complement strand
TCAGGTGGCAATGCAGCAAATATTTCCTCATCGGGATATAAAACCCTTGAAGAAACCGGGTATGCCGGAATGGCTAAGTGGAAATATCCCTTCTACAACCTGCTTCATCCCAGCGTAGGTATGGGAGAAATGCGTTATAACAAGAAGGAATCGCTTCCTCTTGCAATATTCTTTGCATTTATGTGGTATGCTTCAGCTGTTATTATCCGCCAGTATGAAGACTATATCTTCAATGATACAAATGTAAATAATCTGAACATATTTATGATTTTTGCAACTACAATAGGTATTCTTCTGGTTGGATGCATAGCAAACTGGGCTATTACCACTCTTGTTGACGGTAAAGGTACATTCAAGAACATATTCATTTATGCATCCTATTCACTTATACCCTCTACAGTAGCGGCATTAATCGTAACAATCATCAGCCAGGTAATGGTTGAAAATGAAGCAGTATTCGTTACAGCAATCCTTTTTGTTGGTTATGCATGGACTACAATACTTCTTTTCCTGGGTATGATGACGGTTCACACATTCACAACAAAGAAGGCAATTCTTATGACGTTGTTAACGGTTGTGGGTATGCTTATTATAGTATTCCTTATGATGCTTCTGGTAGTTTTATACAGCCAGGTATCTACCTTCATTACAACGATAATGTATGAATTGTTCTACAAGTTAGCTATATAAGAAAGGAGAGATAATTTATGAAAAAATATATTTCAATTGCATTAGCGCTTATGATGCTTATCTCTTCTTTTGCAAGTTTTTCAGTATATGCTGTAGAAACAGCAGAGAATACAGCGGAAGCAGCGCCTGCAGAAAAACCTGCTGAAGCAGCTCCGGAAGTGACAGAGGGTGCTACACTGGTACTCACGCCTGAGATGAAGGATACTTTCATTAATACAGCTAAAACCAGGGTGGCAGATAATGAAAGTATAGAACCTCAGTTTACACTCATCACGGAAAACGATGATATGGCTCTTTACGCTATTACAGATAACTCCGAGAAGCGTATGGGTGAGGTTGTTGTACTGGATAAGGCGTCAGGCTATGTATGGCGCAGTAATCCTTTAGGGAATGAAGAAGATATTATCGGTAAGTCTTCCGGTCACGCTTTCTACAGAACAAAATCTCAGATAGCGGTATCCTTTACACAGGGATATAACTATTTCGATGCAAACATGTATTATGAAAGTGTTCTTTCTGATAAAGTTTATTGCGAAGTAGAGGAAGATTCTGTTAAGTTCGTATTCGGATTCAGGGATGTGGAATTCGTGATTCCCGTAAGATATTCTCTTGAAGGAGATGCTTTTGTGGCAGAACTTCTTCTTAATGATGAAGAAGCTAAACTTACATATTCCAGAATGGGTACCATTGCTGTAGGACATCTTGGTGAAACTGTTGAGCAGGAAGTCGATTACAATATAACAGAAATTAAGCTTCTTCCCGCATTTGGTGCGACAAGCTACAACGAATCCGGTTATATGTTTATTCCCGATGGTAGCGGAGCGCTCATTAATATGAACAACGGCCGATCCAACATTACACAGCCTTATGCAGCTCCGGTATTCGGCAACTATAAGGAAAGCAAGTCTGAGGACTACAACAGAAAGGCTTCCGACCGTTATATGCTTCCCGTATTTGGAACCGTAAAGGATGACGGACATGCGCTTATGGGCGTGGTAACAGAAAACGCAACCGTTTCCTTCATAAATGCGGAAGTAAGCGGATATGAAACTGCTTATAACAAGGTTTATTCTTCATATCTTAACAAGATAATAAAGGGTGCAGATAAGGAAGGTACTGCTCAGCCCATGAGCCAGGAGCTTCGCGATCTTGAAAAAAATTATAAGGTTAAGTATTATTGCTTAAGCGGAGATGATGCCTCTTATGTAGGTATGGCTAAGCGTTATCGTAAATACCTTGTAGAAGAAAAGGGAATGAAAAAGGCTGACGATTACAGAGAGGGAGCGCTTCTCCTTGATATGTATGCCGGCGTTGAAAAGAAAACGAGTATTCTTGGTATTCCCTGGAGCAAGTTTGAAGTTATGACAACCTATGAGGACATCAGAAATATTTCTGACGATATGACAGAGGCTGGAATTGACAATGTTATCTTCAGATATAACGACTGGATAAAGAAATCCGGCCGTAAGAAGGTACAGGTTAAACCTAACTTTGAAGGCTCAATAGGCGGAAGAAAAGGATATATCAAGACAAAGGATTATCTTGATTCTAAGAATATGAGTCTTTATATGAATATCGACTTCATAAATTATTCGGAATCAGGAAACGGATATAGCCGTCTTTCCGACTCTGTAAAATACACAAGCCAGGCACCCGCATACCAGTCAAGCGGAATTTCCGCGCACGTTAACATGGGATCAAGATGGTGTCTCCTGAAGGCTCCTTTGGTAAAGGAAGCTGCGCTTAAGTTTGCCGATAAATGTGAAAAGGAAAAAATAACCTCCGTTTCAATCGAGAATATCGGCGGAACAGTATATTCTGACGGTGCAAATAAGAACGGTCACACAAGAGGCGATTGCACCAATCAGTTTACCGAAATTCTTGCAGGTTATAAGGAAAAGGAACTTAACGTTCTTACATCAGAACCCAGCGAATATGCTGCAGTATATTCTGACGTACTTGTTGATATCCCCTCAAAGGATACTTATGTTGAAATTGCCGATGAGGCAGTTCCCTTCTATCAGATAGCAGTAAGAGGATACAAGACATATACAATAGAAAACGTAAATATGTCCAGTAACCCTGAAAATGTTCTTCTTAATGCTGTTGAAAGCGGATCGAGCCTTCTTTACAGTCTTGTTGCCGGCGAAACAACAGGACTTAAAGAAACATATCTCAAGTATCTTTACAGCTGTAACTATTCACAGTGGAAAGATGAGATAATAGAAGATTACAAAGCTTATTCAGAAGTTATGAAAATGGTTGAAGGTGCCGACATTGACAATCACGAGAAAATCGGAGAAGATGTTTATAAAACTACTTATAATAACGGAGTGGTAGTTTATGTAAACTATTCAGACGAAGCTTATCAGACTGAAAACGGCACAGTTGTAAATGCTACAGGCTTTAAAGCAGAAAGGGGTGAGTGATAATGGATAATAAAGAAAAAACTGCTTCAACAGAAGTAAAGGAAGAGGTTGTGCTCGACAGCGAAAGAAAGCCTACCAAAGAAGAAATCAAAGCTGCAAAGGAAGCGGCAAAGCGCGCAAAACAGCGTAGAAAAGCGGCTGCTGCACTTTCTGAGCGTCAGGCAAGAGCCGGTTACTGGTTCATTCTTCCCTGGATTATCGGAGTTATATTTCTGTTCTTGATTCCCGTTATTACATCACTTATATATTCCTTCTGCAAAGTTGGTGTAAAGCCCGGTGGTGTAAATCTTGATTTTCAGGCATTTGATAACTATATTTACATTTTCAGAAAAGACCCCGAATTTATTCCGGCACTTCTTGAATCTCTTAAGGATATGCTTTATCAGGTTCCGATTATAGCATTCTTTGGTATGTTTATTGCGCAGATACTTAATCAGAAGTTCGTGGGAAGAACCCTTGCAAGAGTTATGTTCTTCCTTCCTGTAATCATTGCATCCGGTGTTATTCTTGAAATTCTTTCAAAAACCGGTATGAGCACTTCTGTTTCTCTTAATGCATCATCAAACGTATTTACATTCCAGGAAGAATCGGTTATATTAAAGGTTCTTAATCAAAGTGGTCTTAGTCCCGCTATTATTGACTATTTAAAGAATCTTGTGGGTAACATATTTGATATCACATGGAAGAGCGGTATTCAGATTCTTTTATATCTTTCTGCTCTCCAGGGTATTCCGAAATCTTATTATGAGGTTTCATCAATGGAAGGTGCAACAGCATGGGAAGAGTACTGGAAGATTACTTTCCCTCTTTTATCACCCATGACTCTTGTATGCGTTGTTTATACAATTATTGACTCCTTCACATATTATCAGAACAAGGTTATGCAGCTTATCGACAAAAACGGCGTTGCAACAGGTAATGCAGGTATTGCAGCGGCGATGGCGTGGACATACTTTATCATCATTGCGGTTATACTTGTCCTCATCGTAAAGTTCGTGTTCGCTAAGACTGTATATACTGAAGAGTAAGGAGGTGCCGGAATGAGACCAGAGTTATCACAGCTTAATAAAAAGCAGTTTAAAGACGAAATGAAGCGCCGTGACGAGGAGATGAAATCCAGCGGCAAGGAAAACAGTATTGGCTTAAAGCGTTTCGGCTCCGCATTTTTCAAAAAGCAGGTAGCACATTTTATATATGCTGTTTTCAGAGCATTCCTGCTTATAGGTCTTTCTTACATAGTTCTTTATCCCGTGTTCAAGATGCTCAGTAACGCATTCTCAGAAGACTACGTAAAGTCGGCAACCAGTATCTGGATTCCCAACAACGTAGGTATGAACAACTTCAATTATGCGATCACTTTGCTTAACTACGGAAAGTCTTTCTGGGCAAGTGTTCAGATGGCTCTCGGAAGTTCAATACTTCAGGTAATATCTGCGGCACTGGCAGGTTACGGATTTGCAAGATTTAAGTTTAAGGGAAGAGGAGCGCTTTTTGCACTGGTTATCTTGACCATGATTGTTCCTCCTCAGACTTATCTTATCTCTATGTTCATGACCTACAGAAAGTTCGATCTTTTCGGTATCCTTGATATCGTTGGACTTATCGCAGGCAAGGATATGACCTGGAACTTAATCGGTTCTCCCTGGACAATGTGGATTCCCGCATTTTTCGGAGTAGGTCTTCGTGGCGGACTTTTCATCTACATTTTCAGACAGTTCTTCAGAGGTATGAGCAAGGAGCTTGAAGAGGCAGCTTATATTGACGGATGCGGCCCCTTCAAGACATTCCTCAGAATCATGGTTCCCAACGCTTTGTCATCCGGTCTTGTTGTATTCTTGTTCTCATTGGTGTGGCATTGGAACGATTACTTCACAGTGTCTATGATGTATACAGCACCCAACAAGCCCAGACCTTTAACACTCACACTTATGACAGAGTATAAGTCTCTTGGTGTTACACTCTTCGGTGCAGGTGACGTAAACTCAACTTACATTCTTAATGCGGCCTGTGCGCTTATAATTCTGCCCTTACTTTTAGTATTCGCAGTAGCACAGAAGTTCTTCATCGAGTGTATGGATAAGGTTGGTATCAAAGGTTAAAATGTTTATAACAAATCCGATTGA
>JAUNRD010000156.1 GCA_030535815.1 Clostridia bacterium | reverse complement strand
ATATCCGTAAGTAGTATTTGCAGCAATGTCAAGCGTAATGTCCTTTGTAACAAAAATTGTGCTTCCGGAGCCTGCCGCTTTTATTGCCGCATCCAAAGATGCATATCTCTTGCCATCCACATTTTCATCAATATAGCAAACTGCATTTTTAGCTGCTGCTTCTTCCTCGGTTTCCCATGTAAGTACACCGTTTTTATTCGTTGCAACTGTTGTACTTCCGTCAAGAGTGATGCCTGAAACATCCGCACCCTCCGCCACATTACCGATTGCATCGCCTGCAGCACCGTAGCTTACGCCAACTGTTCCTTCAAAGTCTGAAGCAACATTAAAGGTTGTTGATGCCAACGGTACAAAGTTTTTACTTGTATTTCCGGTTATGTTTGCGTTTTTACCTACATTTACAGTTACTCCGGAGCTGTTTATGCGAACTGCGCCGACTCCCGATGTATTTCCTGTTATTTCACCTTCGATATTGATAGTTCCTGCACAGCCTGCATATACAGCACCTAATACATTTGCTTTATTTCCTGTGAGTTTGCTTCCGGGAAGCATCGTAAATGTACCGCCGGAGCCGTTTCTGTTTTCAATAACAAATGCATAACCATCTGCGGTTCTTCCCGTAACTGTAGTTTTATCGCCAAGTGTAAGCTTACCGTTACAACCGATTAAAATAGCATAGCTTGAATTTAAGTTAACTGTAACATCGTTAAATGTGAACTCGGAATTTAAGCTTACATGAATCTGCTGATTCAGCGTCAATGTGTAGCCGTATCCCTCCAGGATAAAGTGCTTATGATGAGCGCCGTATCCGCCCTCATAGGTATAGCCTTCCCAAGTTGCATCCTTTAAGAGATGGATTGTCTTCGTGCTTGAGTTGTTTGTTGCCTTTACTGCATCAACAAATGTATCATAATACACTCTTGATGCTTCGTCCTCGCCTATATAGTATACTGCCGTGGAGGCGTCGGCCAAAAGATCTACTTCCTCTTCGTCGATAACTTCGACGAGCTCTTCTTCTGTTACTTCTTCTATTTCAGGGATTTCAAAGCCTTCCTCTGCAAAGGATGAAATAACCGATGAAATGCAAAGAGTAAGAGAAAGAATTACGCTAAGAGTAATCAAGCTGATTTTTTTCATTTTTTATCACTCTCTTTCTTTAATTTGTTATTTTAACTTCCTGTGTTTCCCCGTCCCAGGTAACTTTATAGCCAAGCATTTCCGATACAAACCTTACCGGAATGAAGGTTCTTCCGTTTTCAATTCTGGGTGCTGCAAGAAGAGTATAACGCTCTTTACCGTTTTTACTTGTGGTCACAAAAACGTTTTTATTTCTTATCTGAAGGTAAATTTCCGTAGTATCCTTCTTTATTGTAACCGCTCTGTATTCGCCGTCCCAGGTAACAGAGGCTCCCATAAGCTCGAGTAAACCTCTTAAGGGAATGAAGGTTGTGCCGTTTTCAATGTAGGGAGCAACGTCAATAGTCTCTGTTCCCTTTTTATGAACGATTTCATTTTTGCCTATGGTTAATGTGTAATACTGCTCTGTTCTTTCACGACGTGCCATATAAGCTTCAAAGTCCTCTAAAAATTCAAGCTCTGCACAGCTTCCTAAGTTTCCTGTACCTCTCAATATTTCAAATCTTATATAGCGCGTTGTAACCTTTTCGGGGAAAGTGTGAGTCGATGCCGCAAGAGTTCTGGGAAGGAAGGAAAGATTTTCTTCAAGGAGTGTATAATTTTTGCCGTCATCACTTATGTGGATGTTGTACTTTTCCCAGTATCCGTCAAAGTAAGTCGCCTGCCTGGGCGTGTAGTTAAAACCACTTAAAGTGCAAACCTCGCCAAGATCAATGGTCAAGTTATAGGGCGCCTTCATATTTGTATTCGCCTGCCAAGAGGTTGATGTGGAACCATCCAATACATTATCCGTAACTGCACGTCCCCAGTCTTCTCCGTCATAGCTTGCCGACGCATCCTTTAAAGGTATGGGATAAAGTGCATTTTTACCCATTGTATAAAGGAAGTCATCAAAAGGCTCTGACTTCATACCCTCTTTGGGCTTTATGATTTCAAGCTCGGCAAGTGTTCCGTGTCCGTCCAATGCGTCGATGTATAAAAGCCTTACTCCCTCCGCCTTAACTGATGCTCCGAAATCATTTACGATTGTCTGGCTGTAGCTTGTTGAGCTTACGTTGAACTTATATTCCTTAACAAGCTTGTATTCGCCCTTTATCTTTACATAGAAGTTCATCTTTGTGGGCTGACCTGCAGGAGCGCCGGGATTTGTAATAAGTGTGAAGCCTGCCACATCAATTTCTTTTCCGAAGTCAACATCAAGGTTATGCGGAAGTGGTGTTTTCCAGGTTACCTTGTTGTTTTCCCAGCCGTATTCTGTATGCCACACTGATTTCGGGTCGTTGTCTATTGCCTTATCAGGAGTTCTCTGCCATGCACCTGAATTTGCTGTTGCCTTCCATGAAGATTTATCTACATAGTAGATGCTTCCTTCTTCGGCCTTTTTAAGCTCTTCCTCTTTTTCAGCCTTTTCGATTGTTTCCTTATCGGAAACTGCGGATGAGCCTTTCTTTCCGAGTGTAAGATTGCCCTTACCGTCGGTTACCACAACAAGACCTGAATTACCGATTAAGTAAATTTTTTCTGTTCCTGTTGCACCGCCCGCATCCTTACCGATTATCTGTCCTTCGGATGTACCTGCATCAAATTTGATACCCGCACTACCGGTAAAGTTACCTCTTACGGTAAGTGCGCCGATGTCGCCTATATTTATGCCGCCTTCGCTTCCGCCGGATTTGTTATTCTTAAGTGTAAAGTCGCCACCCAAAATTACCCTTGCACCGGGGTTGATTCTTATAGCTCCGCCGGAATCTGACTTGCCGTCTTCGATAGAACCGCCGAGAAGCTCGATTGTACCGCCGGTAAGTGATGCGATTCCGCAGCCGATTATTCCCTTTGCACCCACAATTTTACTTCCGGGAAGCATTGTAACAATTGACCCTGAACCTTCAGAGGTTGTTGCACCGCCGAAATCAGAACCGCCGTTTATAAGGGTACAGCCGCTTCCATAGGTGATGTGACCGCTTGAAC
This sequence comes from Clostridia bacterium, assembly GCA_030535815.1. GTDB lineage: Bacteria > Bacillota > Clostridia > CAKSNL01 > HGM11501 > HGM11501. Next base: position 2,142 of record JAUNRD010000156.1, on the reverse strand, counting down.
CATGTGCCTTGAAGCATTTTTTATTAAGGTCAACGGTTACGTTGGTAAGGGTCATGCTACTTCCTGAATTTATAACGATTACATGAGGAAGTTTAAGCACAAAGCCGTTACCGTCAATGTTAATTTTGGAATTGTAGAAGTCCTTCATAGGACCTGTCCATTCGCCGGAGCCTACCATTGTAATTTTAACGCCCTGGGAATCAACAATGGCACTTCCGAGGTCTGAATAATAGTTATTATTAAGTTTGAATATCTTGCCTTCGGCAGCTGCCGCCTTATCCTTTTCGGAAAGGGGCGTTATAGCACTTCCGCCCGTTACGGGAGCAGATGTTCCGCCTGAAGGTGTGCTTCCCGTCTGATTGGAAGAGCCGCTTGTACCCGAAGATACAACGCTTGAGCCTTCACTTCCGAAGGTGAGGCCGCCGTTTCCGTCAGTTACTACAACCAAAGAGGGATTTCCTGTCATATAAATTTTTTCGGTTCCCGTTGCACCGCCTGCATCAGTTCCTATTCTTACGCCTGCAGAGGGATTTCCGGTAAACTTAATTCCTGCACTTCCCGTAAATTCGCCCTGAATGGTAAGTGCACCGATGTCACCTATCTTAATGCCTGTTTCGTTTGCGCCGGTTTTATTGTTTTTCATTGTAAAGTCGCCGCCGAGCACAACCTTAGCTCCGGAATTTATGAGTACCGCGCCTTCCTTCTCGGTTACACCGTTCTCGATAATACCGCCGAGAAGCTCGATTGTACCGCCTGTGAGTGATGCGATACCGCAGCCCATAATTCCCTTTGCTCCCGTAATTTTAGAACCTGGAAGCATTGTAACGACAGAGCCTTTTCCTTCAGAAGTTGTTGCACCGCCAAAATCACTTCCGCCGTTTATAAGGGTACATCCTTTTCCGTAGATAATGTGACCGCTTGAACCATGTGCCTTAAAGCACTTTCCGTTTAAGTCAACAGTTATGTTTGTTAAATGCATTGTGCTTCCTGTGTTTATTACGATAACCTGAGTAAGCTTTAATGTGAAGCCGTTACCGTCAATATTGATATCCGCTGAATAGAAGTCGCGGAGAGCTCCGGTCCATTCTGCATTTGAGATAAGTCTTATGGTTTCACCGTCAGCATCTGAAATAGCACTTCCAAGATCGGTGTAGTAGTTGCCTTTAGCCTCAAAGGTTTTGCCTTTCTGTGCCTGCGACCTATCTTCTTCTGTCAAATTCGTCTTCTGCTCATAGGGGTTTTCCTCGACAATGGGTGTGTTATTTCCGCCCTGCACGGGTTTTTCAATTTTTACCGCTTCGCCCCAGACAAGTCTTCCATAGTCATCAATTACTGCGGTTAATTCTTCATCCCGGTCGGAGAAAAGATTTTCCGCGCCTGTTGCACCGGCATCTATTCCGAAGGGCTCTGTTCTCTTGTTTCCGCCCTCTTTTGTAACGCCTGCCTTACCGGTATAATATCTGTAAAGCTTAAGTATTTTTTCGTTTACTACAACAATGTTACAGTTTTCGCCCGCTGCCGTATTTCCTGTTACCGTTGCATTTCCCGAAAGGATAATTTCGGAATCTGTTATAGCACGGATTGCACCGCCGTTTTTGCCCGTTGCTTCGTTGCCTGTTATTTTTCCGCCTTCCATTGTAAGCTTTGAGCCGGAACCGAGGCTTACGGCAGATGCCATATCGGCTTTACAGGATGTAATTTCACTTCCGTCTTCCATTATAAGTTCTGCGCCGATTCCTGAAAGAGCAAACGCTCCGCCGATTTTTCCGCCGCCGTTTATAACCTTTGTGCCCTTGCCGAGTGTCACCTTTCCTCTTGCGGTAACAGTTATGCTGTGGCCCTGAAGGTCTACTACGATATCTCTGAAGATAGCGTGGCTTCCGCTGTTAATTGAGATATCGGAATCAAGCTTCAATGTCTTACCGTTTGCGGCAAGCGTAAAGCTTGTTCCGTAAAAATCCTTAATCGTGCTTTCCCACGAAAAGTCTCCTGTCAATGTCACTCTGTTTCCTCTTGAAAGAGCAAGGGCATCATCAAGGCTGTCAAATGTGGTATTTTCAAGGATAATATTTGTGCTTTCAGCAAAGGAGGGAATTGTAATAAGCGATGCGAGTGTCAGCACTGCAAGTAAAATAGCTAATA
>JAUNRD010000003.1:9202-21476 GCA_030535815.1 Clostridia bacterium | reverse complement strand
GATCCCGTAACAGGCGATCAGATTGGAACAATCGTGGTAAGCGAATCCGGAGAAAAATATTCGGCTTATATAGAAAGCGTAAATGGCACACACGATGTGTATTTCGTGGAAAGCTATTGGGACGGATTGCTTGATAACTTTTTGGTATCAAAGTTCGTGCTTAAAAAGACGGCTTATGAAGATACTGCACTCATCGACTGGGTGTCTGACGACTACATAAAAGATTTCTATGCCGACACCTGGGTTGCTACAGACAGTTTTGGCCGTAAGGTGGCAGACTTTGAAGAGGTTGGCGCACCTAAGGATGACAGAGAAGTAATGATGATGTTCTGGAACTGGCTCTCGGGAAACGGAACAAGAAATGTGAAAATAATATCTGAGGTTATAAATAAGTATCCGGATGCAATGACAAATGCTAACAGCGAAGCCTGGAAGGGAATGGATGAGTTTTTCTGGGATGAGTCGGTATACGGCTTTTACTCAAGCTTCGATTATTGGGTATACCGTCAGCAGATAGAGCTTCTCGCAACGGCAGGCGTTGATGCTATTATGCTTGACTACACCAATGGCGTAAATATATCAGAGGGCTGGAACATACTGGTAAGAGCACTTCGGGATGCGAAGAAGGCAGGAATTGATGCTCCGAAGTTTGCACTTTATGCAGGAAATAAGACTGCAACGGTACAATACGGCTTGTTGGCATCGGTATATAATATAGCTTTTGTAGAGCACGATTTTACAGATGTGTGGTACCACGTGGACGGAAAGCCTCTTATAATGGGGCCGTCAAGTGCAAAGAGTGCTATGGGCGCTGTAAATCCCGCAGATACTGAGGGAACCGATTTTGTAAATAATATAACAGACTTTTTCACCTGGCGTCCGGGCGGAAGACATACAGAGCCTTCCGACGATGAGCTTTGGGCATGGCTTGAGCCGTTTCCTCAGGGTGAAAGACGAGGCGGAATTAAAGAAGACGGAAGACCTGAGATGGTAACAGTGGGAATGGCGGCAAACATTCCTTATTCTCAGGGTGAAAATTATTCATCCTATGCATTCAGCCTTCCTCACGTAATGGGCAAGAACTATTCTTATGCTTTCGGCGAAGATTATTCGCCCGATGCAGCAAGAAAGGCGTTTTTCTTCCGCGAGCAGGCAAGGTTTGCTCTCGAAGCAGACCCCCATCTTGTTTATGTCACAGGCTGGAACGAGTACACCGCTGACAGGCAGAGTGACTTTTACGGATATAAAAATGTATTCGTGGATACCTTCGATGATGCACGAAGCCGTGACTTTGAGCCTGTTAAGGGCGAAATGGGAGACGACTATTATAATCTTTTGGTTGACTTTATAAGAAAGTATAAGGGTGTAAAAAAAGCACCGGTAGCGGGAAGTCCTGTTACCATAGACATTTCGGGAGACATAAGTCAGTGGGACAGCGTAACACCTTCTTATTACAATTATGAAGGAATTGACAGAAACGGAACATCAGGCTACTTAAATCCCGAAACAGGTAAGGTCTGGACATATACTACAGAATCTTCAAACCGTGTGGTATTTTCAAAAGCATCAAGAGATGGTGAAAACATTTACTTTATGGCAAAGGCGCCGGAAGGAAAGAGCATAGCATCAACAGCACTTTACATAAATGTGGACAGAAATCCCGCAACGGGATGGGAAGGCTTTGACTATGTGGCAGGAAGAGGCGGCTCTGCTTCAGTGGAAAGTCTTGCATCTGATAAGACCACAGCTTACATCGGAGATGCAACTGTTGTAAGAAACGGAAACGTAATGCAGATAAAAATTCCGAGAACATTGATAAATGAAACGGGAAGCGCAGATTTTGAATTCAAGTGGGTTCACGGAGAATTTAGTTCCGTTACCGAGCTTTACAGCCTTTCAAATACGGCACCCGTGGGAAGATTCAGCTATCTTTATACAGAAATTGAACAGAAGACTCTGACGGATGAAGAAAGAAAAGCACTCGGAGACGGAAGCATCCTTAAGGCAGGTAGTACAAGGATGATAACCTCCGGAGGAATTATGACGGTTTATGAAAAAGACACAGCCGTAACGCCCTTTGAAATGAATAATACACTCTACGTGCCTATGGAGACGTTTGAAGAGCTTCTTGTAAACGGAAAAGGCAAGGTAAGATATAACTACCTTTCAAATATTTTCTACTTCTACAATTATGAATTTACCGAGGACCTTAAGGGCCTTTCTGAAAACAACTGGTATTATACTGTTGTGGGTTCAAATGAGGCAAGATGCAACGGTGTTTTAACGAATATTTCGGCACCTGTCAGTGTGGTGGGAGATAAAATTTATGTTCCCATAAGCCTTTTTGCAGAATGTATGGGTGAAAAGGTTACAAATGTTGGTAACGGTGTTTACTTAATCGGGGATGCATCACTTGATGCATCGGCTTTAAGTCTTTCGTATATAGGTTAAGGAGGAGTTTTTGTTGAACAAATTGGGTATTATATTTTCGCTTGAAAATATCTTAAACGAAAAAACCGAAGACCTTTTCAGCTTTGGTCTTGACACGGTTCAGCTTAGCTGCTGGTGTCCTGAAAATCTTACATTGGAAAATGCGGAAAAGGTCAAGAAAATTCTTGCAAAGGGTAATCTTACAGCAACATCCGTGTGGGGCGGCTGGTCAGGCCCTGCTGTATGGAACTTTGTTTCTGGGCCTAAGACACTTGGTCTGGTTCCGAAGGAATATCGCTTCCACAGAATGCAGGAATTAAGACGTGCCGTTGACTTTGCTGCGGCAGTCGGTGCTACGGATATGGCAACTCATATGGGCTTCATTCCGGAACAGCCCTGCTATGAAGAATACAGAGGCCTGGTTGAAGCGGTAAAATGGGTTGGTACTTATGCAAAGAGCAAGGGAATATGGTTCAATTTTGAAACAGGTCAGGAAACTCCCACAACCTTGATGAGAACAATTGCTGATACAGGTCTTGATAACCTTGGCGTAAACCTGGATCCTGCAAACCTCATTATGTACGGCAGAGCAAACCCCGTTGATGCTGTAGGCATTTACGGCGACAGGATAAGAGGTGTGCATCTTAAGGACGGTAACTATCCGACAGGCGACTTCTCAAAGCTCGGATGCGAAACAAAGGTTGGAGAAGGATCGGTAAACTATCCGGTATTCATCAACAAGCTTGTTAAGGAACAGGGCTATACAGGTGACCTTTATATTGAGAGAGAAATCTCCGGTGCACAGCAGATTGCGGATATCAAGGACACGATCGTATATATAAAAGAACTGCTCAGATAAAAAATAGTGTTAACGGTTGCACTAATCGGTTATGTCAGACCGGATAAAATATGCATTTTTCATCTGACTTAACAAAATGTGGAGGAATTGATATGAGTATTAAGAAAAATACAATAGCTTCGCTTTTTCTGGCAATGGCATTGTTTTTCGGCATTATACCGCTATATGCAAGTGGTGACGTTTGTCAGAACGATGCGACGGGCAAGAAATATTCCGCAATAAAAGATGCAATGTATGAAGCAAACGGAAAAACTATAACTCTCCTTTCGGACGCTTATCTGCCCGCGGGAAACCTGGGAACAAACGGCTATATCTTAAAGGGAAACGGTCATAAGCTTATTTTAGAGGGAGATGTTACACTCCTCAGCGAAAAAGGTGCGGTTTTCCAGGATATCACAATTGACTTAAGCGGATTTCACTTCGCAGTAACCGAAAACTCGGGAGACAGTGTCATTACGCTCGGAAAGGGAGCCACCGTTGAAAACGGCTCCGGAACAAACGGCGGTGCATTTTTGGTTAATGCAGGTGCGGAAGTAATAATGGAAGACGGAGCCGTTGTAAGAAATTCTGTTGCGGCAAAAGGCAGCGGCGGCGGTTTCTTCTTAAACGGCGGAACGCTTATAATGAAAGGCGGCACAATTGAAAACTGCAGCAGTATAAACCGAGGCGGCGGTGTTCTTGTAAACGAAACGGGAACATTAAAGCTTTCAGGAAGTGCAAAAATTATAAACAATAAAAGTACAAGCGGTCAGAGAGGCCCGGTAAACAATGTGGAAGTAAGAGATGCCGACGGATTTATTCTTTCGGGAGCCTTTACAGGAAGTGCAGGTCTTCGATATGACGAAGGTGGCGAAGGCGTTCCCTGCGGGATTATTGAAGGAAATGATTCGGGTGCCGATCAAATATTATGGGATATTGATAATTCCTTAGTCGGCTCTGTAAGCGGAACAAATCTTGTGATAACAAAAGGCGGAAGTGCCAACAGCTCCGGCACAAGCACAAGTTCATCGGAAAATTCCGGAACAGCTTCCGGTAAAACAGAAATCGTTCCAGGCGGAGATGTATGTTATATAGGAAACGATCCGGAATCCGGAATTAAATATTCCGACCTTAAAACCGCATTATATGCGGCGAACGGAAAAACAGTTCATCTTCTTAAAAATGCTTATCTTCCGGCAGGAAATTTAGGTACAAACGGCTATGTGATAGACGGAACCAATCCCGGCGGTGAAAACTTCAGGCTTCTTGCAGAGGGAGATGTTACCCTTCTTAATGATAAGGGAGCTACCTTTACCAATGTAACCGTTGACCTTAATTCTCACCACATTAACGTAAGTACCACAGGCTCGCCCTGTAAGGTGATTCTTAAAGAGGGTGCGGTGTTTGAAAACGGCTCAGGTACAAACGGCGGTGCATTTTTGGTTAATGCAGGAAATGAAGTAATAATGGAAGAAGGAGCCATTGTAAGAAACTCTGTTGCGGCGAAGGGAAGTGGCGGTGGCTTCTTCTTAAACGGCGGAACGCTTACCATGAACGGCGGAAGCATAGAAAACTGCAGCAGTATAAACCGAGGCGGCGGAATAATTGTAAATGAAACCGGTACGCTTATACTGACGGGCAATTCCAAGGTTGTAAATAACAAGAGCACCAGCGAGCAAAGAGGCCCGGTAAACAACATTGAAGTAAGAGACGGCGACGGCCTTATATTAAAGGGTGCGTTTACCGGAACTGCAGGCATAAGCTACGACGAAGGAACCGTCGGAGTTGCAATCGGGATAGCCGAAGGCGGTGCAAGCGGAGCGGAAAAGCTTATCTTCGATAAGGATAATACGGTAAAGGGAAACATAGCTGACGGAAAAATTGTGCTTACAAAGGGTGACGGCACACCAACTCCCGTAGGAAACGGAAAACCCCTTTGCTACATTGGTACAAATAAGGGTAAAACCTACACCAATTTATCCGAGGCAATAAAAGCATCAAAGGGCGAAACAGTTTACCTTATGGGTGATATGAGCCTCAACACAGGCGGTTCAAGCTACAGTGCAATTATTGCAAATATCGACGGTGGCGGCTATAAAATCAAGGCGGAAAGCGAAATCAAGCTTATCTACGGCTCCCACCTGAAGTTCACTAATGCAACCATTGACCTTAATAACAAAAATCATTTTGTACTTCAGTATACAGGAAAGCTTACTTTGGGAAAGGGTGCCATAGTTGAAAATGGTAAGGCGTCCAACGGTGGTGCGGTACTCATTTATCCCGAAGGCGAAATGTACATGGAAGAGGGAAGCCAGGTCAGAAACAACACCTGCGACGGCGGTGGCGGAGGTATCCGCGTTCACGGCGGACTTCTTGTTATGAAGGGCGGAACTGTTATCGGTAATACTTCCAATTCGGGAAGCGGTATCGGCGTAAGCGAAAACGGAAAGCTTGTTCTTTCGGGGAATGCTAAGGTTGAAGGTAATATCAACAAGGCAGGCAAGGAAGAAAACATAAGACTCGACTCCAAGGATTACTTAATCTTAAACGGAGAATTTGCCGGCTCAGCCGGTGTCACAATGGCAACTGATGCTAAGGAAGGCAGTGCCTTCGGCTTAGCAAACGGTGCTGTGAAGGGGGCAAGGAAGCTTTACCTTGATTCTGACAAGAGTCTTTCAGGTTCTGTAAGCGGAAACGAGCTTGTTTTTGCTAAAACGGCATCTGCAAAGGATTCGGGAACGGGAGAAGCCATATATACCGAGCCTGACGGTATAAGCTATGTTGACAAAAAGGACTGGAAGGTGGAAATAAATTCAGGTAACCCCGTAAACTGGCCCCGTTTAATTGACGGTTCGCTTGTTACCTACTGGCATTCGGGATATACCGTTGAAAACAACGCCATTGTTGCAAAGGACGATCCGCCTTTCAATATTGATATAACTCTTCCTGAAGAAACCGTGATTTCGGGCTTTGGTTTTGCTAACCGCCCCGACGGCGGAGCAGGAAAAGTTGCTCACCTAAAGTTCTTCGTGGAGGAAAACGGAGAATTCAAAGAAGCAGGAGATTATAAGGTAGGACAGATAAACGGCTTAAGACGAGAATTTTTCACCTGCAACATAAAAACAAAAAAGGTAAGAGTTCAGATACTTGACGGAATGGGCGGTTACGGATCACTGGCAGAAATTGAGCTTATTTCGGAAAACAAAAATCTTAAAACAGCCAAAGATTACGAAGACTTCCTTAAAATAACAAAGGAAGACGGACTTTATAAAATTGATAAGTCAAAGGCCTCAGCGTATTACGAAGGAGAAGTATGGGGAGGCCGTATAATACAGAACGTAATCGACGGTGAAGATACATGCTTCCAGAATCAGCCTAAGACAGGTGAACTTGAAATTTTAATAGACCTGGGGGCAAGCTATAATTTAGAGGCTATAAGTCATCAGCCGAGACTGGACGATTCTCCCGGCTACTGGTACAATTACACGATTTATGCGTCAAACGACGGAGAAAATTATGAAGAAGTAAAGAAAAACTTCCTTCGCGATTTCTCATACGACATTGTATTTGACCACTTTGATGAAACGGTAACGGCAAGATATTTCAAGTTTGCGATACACCGCGGCTACAACGGAATAATGAGCTGTACGGAAATTGATTTTTATGAGTCATATGAAGAACAGACAAGACGAATTGAAGAAAGCCGAGAAATTTACAAGCTTGTTATCGGGGATAAAAACATCACCCACAAAAACGGTACGGTAACTCTTGATACCGCACCCTACATAGAAAACGGCACTACATTTATTCCTTTAAGAGGACTCTTAGAGCTTATGGGCGCAGAAATAGCGTGGAGCGACAGAGAGCAGGGAATAACAATTACAAAGGACGACACAAAAATTTATCTGCAGATAAGATACGAGACAGTTAAGGTAACCACACCCACCTACGGCGAGGTAAGGTATAATCTTTTGGCAGAGCCCAGAATAACTGATAACCGCACATTCGTGCCAATAAGATTTATATCCGAACAGCTTGGATATAATGTATCCTGGGATGGCGAAACTAAAACGGTTACCATAACCAATTAAAAAAGTGGAGGAAACAAAAATGAAAAGAAAAATGAAATTTTTGGCTTTACTTGTCTGTGCAGCTATGATTCTTTTCGGCATAAGTGTATTTGCAACAGTAACAGATGCCGAAGATATTATTATTGAAGAGGAAATCATTGAAACAGAAGAGCTTCCTGAGATTGCGGAATTTTCGGAAGAAGCAGAGCTTTTCGCAGAAGGCGCTGTGTGCTATATAGGCGATGACACAGAAAATACATATACATCTCTTAATACAGCTATTTATAATGCGAACGGCGAAACAATACATCTTTTAAGCGATGCTACATTAGAGGCGGCAACCAATCTCGGAACAAGCGGAGGATATGTAATTGACGGAACAGGCGAGAATGGCGAAAACTACACAATTACACTTTCCGGAGAGGTCGCTATAGCTAATGAACATTCAGGAACTCTTACTAATGTTAATGTGGATATGGCAGGCTACCGTTTTGATATAAAGGGTACAACCGAATTTACTTTAGGAAGCGGTACAGTAATTAAAAACGGTGGCGGAGGCGACGGCGGTACAGCAATCGTAAGAAGCGGCGCTACATTAAACATCGAAGAAGGATGCATTATAAGAAATTCTACTGCATCCGCAAACGGCGGTGCACTTCACGTAAGAGGAACTGTCAATATGAGTGGCGGAAGCATAGAGGACTGTAAGTCAGCAAACAGAGGCGGTGCAGTTGCTCTTTACGAAGATGGTGTAATGAAAATTTCCGGTAATGCGACAATTACTGGAAACATCAGTACGGCAAAGGGTGTAAACAATGTTGAGGTAAGAGATGCAGATTCTTTAATCCTTGCAGATGATTTTACGGGAACTATCGGCATAACTTTTGATAATGCTGAATCAGGCACTCTCTTTGGTATAGTAGAAGATGGGGCATCAGGTGCCGAAAACTTTATTTTCGATGAAGATTCATCTGTCGTAGGATATGCAAAAGAAGGAGCATTATATCTTGTTAAAGACGGTGTTTGTTATACAGATGACAGAATAACAGGAACAGTTTATGAGACACTTGATGAAGCAATAAGCGCGGTAACAGAAAAAGGTACTGTTATTTATCTTATCGGGGATTATACATATACCGGAACTAAAATGCCGGCAAACCAGAACGGTTTTGTATTAGACGGAAACGGACATACTCTTAAATTAAACAGTGTGGTGGAAATTTCAGACATAAACGGTCTTGAATTTACCGATATAACGGTTGATTTAAATAAATTCCGTTTTACGATTAAACGTACAGGAAGCAACAAATGTAAGGTTATTCTTGGAGACAGAGCAACTCTTACAAACGGCTATGTGGCATCAGGTTCTTACGGCGGTGCAGCATATATTTACGCCAATACAGAAGTAGTTATGAAGGAAGGCAGCAGTGTAACAAACTGCGAAGTATATAACGGTGGAGGCGCTTTCTTTGTTGTTGCCAATGCGACTTTAACTATGGAAGGCGGAAGTATAACAGGCTGCAGTGCATACGGCAGAGGCGGCGGTGTATTGGTAAATCCCGGCGGTAAGATTGTTATATCAGGAGATGCAGAAATAACAGGAAATACAAGTACGGCAAACGGTGATAATCTTGAGGTAAGAGATGCATCAGCCATTACTCTTGCGGGTGATTTTACAGGAAGCATTGGTGTTACTATAGATAATTCTGCAAAGGGCGTTTGCTTTGGAACAGCTACAGAGGGTGCAAGCGGTGCAGAAAACTTATATCTTGAATCGGACAGCAGTATTACAGGAACAAATCTTAATGGCACACTCTTCTTCAAGGGCGAAGAAGATTTCTGTTGCTACCTTGCATCCCATACAGACGGTGTGACAACATATCTTGGTGCATACAGCGTGCTTAAGGATGCTCTTACTGCGGCAAACGGAAACACCGTTCATCTTGCGAAGGATGTATCTTTCCCCTCGGGAAACCTTGGTACATCCGGATATATAATTGACGGCGAAGGCTATACAATTACATTTACGGGTGACGTTACACTCTTAAACGAAGCAGGCGCGGTATTTAAGAATGTAACTGTTGATCTTAATGAAAAGCACATCACAGTTACCGTAAATAACGGTACCACAAGTGTTCTCACCCTTGGAGACGGAGCGCATTTTAAAAACGGTAAGGGAAGTAACGGCGGCGCAGCCCTTCTTAACTCAGGTGTTGTGCTTAATATGGAACCGGGCAGTATGATTTCCGGTTGTACTGCAACGGGTAACGGAGGAACTGTTCACGTAAACGGCGGAACCTTCAATATGAAGGGCGGAACAATAACGGGCGGCACCACAGCAAACCGCGGTGGCGGTATCCTGGTTGTTGAAAGCGGAACACTCAATCTCTCAGGAAATGCCACTGTTACAGGAAACACCAGTTCTTATGGTGCGAGAGGCCCCGTAAACAACATTGAAATCCGTGATTTTGACTCCCTCAATATTGCAGGCGATTTTTCGGGCGAGGTTGGTATTTCCTACTATGATAACACTACCTTTACTGCGGCAGTGGATTCTGCTTTCGGTACTGCGGCGACAGGTGTTACAATTGAAAAAATAGAAAATATCAAGGCTGACAAGGCAGAACTTTATGCATATATTGACGGAAACAGTCTTAAATGGACAAGTAAGCCTTCTGTTAGCATTCAGGCTGACTCCGGTGTATACAGCGATAAAACCGGTGTAATACGTTTCCTTACCACCTTTGAAAGCGTATCTCCTGCGGCGGTTTCAAACTACGGGACATACGCTCTTGCAACGGATGAATTTGATATTGAAAGCGATGCATCAGCACTCACTAAGTTCTGCAGCTTTGATGTAACGCCCGGAAACGGAAAAGCTTATATAGTCGATATTGTGGAAATCCCTGAAGATAAAACAGAGACTCTTATTTCGGGAATAAGCTTTGTAAAGATAAAAGGGGTAGCGACACCTTGCTATATGCCTTATGTAAAATGCATAAGCGTTGCAAGCTGTAACGGCACAATTAAAAATCTGGGCACCAAGCCTGCAAGCGGAATTTAAGGGAGGGCTTTGTGATGAAAGAATTAAAGAAAAAATATGAAAGCCCTGCTTTAAGCATAACAGAGCTTGAAGTAGAGGATGTTATGCTTGTAAGCGGTTTTAGTTCACTTGTTACAGCAGAAGAAATCCTCGGTCAGGGAAAGATTCAGTGGATAGAAATTGACCTTAATTAAAAATGACTTAAAGGGCGGTTCAATTTGAACCGCCCGTACGTGAAATGAGGGGATATTATGAAACTCAGAATTACGGCTTTTATACTGGCACTTTGTATGCTGGTGTCGGGAATAACCGTAACAGCAACAGAGGAAGCCGTGTGCTATATAGGGGATGATGCGGAAAATACTTTTACATCTCTTAAAACGGCACTTTATGCAGCGGATGGCGAAGTGGTACATCTTCTTTGCGATACGACTCTTGAAGCGTCTGATAACTTTGGTACAACCGGAGGTTATATCATAGACGGAAGCGGGGAAGGGGAAAATAACTATACCATTACCCTTACGGGAAATGTGGCTATAGTTAATGAACCTTCAGGAACTCTTACTAATGTAAATATTGATATGGCAGGCTACCGTTTTGATATAAAGGGTACAACCGAATTTACTTTAGGAAGCGGTACAGTAATTAAAAACGGTGGCGGAGGCGACGGCGGTACAGCAATCGTAAGAAGCGGCGCTACATTAAACATCGAAGAAGGATGCATTATAAGAAATTCTACTGCATCCGCAAACGGCGGTGCACTTCACGTAAGAGGAACTGTCAATATGAGTGGCGGAAGCATAGAGGACTGTAAGTCAGCAAACAGAGGCGGTGCAGTTGCTCTTTACGAAGATGGAATTATGAAAGTTTCCGGTAATGCGACAATTACAGGAAACATAAGCACAGCAAAGGGCGAAACAAACGTAGAAGTACGTGATGCTGATTCTTTAATCCTTGCGGACGATTTTACCGGAACTGTCGGCATAACCTTTGATAATGCAACTGAAGGCACGGCCTTCGGTATTGCAGAAGATGGGGCGACGGGTGCCGAAAACTTTATTTTCGATGAGGACGGCGAAATAACAGGTGCCGTTAAAAACGGAAATCTTGTTTTATATAGAAAATCCGATGCGGTATGCTATATAGGAGACGATGAGGAGTCTGGAACGGTTTACAACAGCCTTAAAGAGGCTATGACAGAAGCTGAGGGTGAGACAATACATCTTATAGCAGATACTGCATTTCCTTCCGGTAATATTACAACCAAAGGCTTTGTGATTGACGGAAGCAATGGTGACGGAAATTACACAATTACATACGAAGGCGATGTAACGTTTCTTAATGAAGCGGGAGCAATTTTTGAAAATGTAAACATAGACTTAAACGAAAAGCACAACAATGTTACCGTAAACGGAAGCGGAACAAAAAGCTCTGTAACACTTGGATATGGGGCAGAAGTTTATGGCGGATACGGCACTAACGGCGGTGCATTTCTTATAAATAAAAATACTGAAGTAATAATGAAAAGCGGAGCAAAGGTTACCGGCTGCTATGCCAAAAATAACGGCGGTGCCTTCTTTATAAACGAAGGAACCCTTAAAATGGAAGGCGGAACTATAGAAGGCTGTAAGGCACAGGTCGGAAGCGGCGTTTTTGCCGGAGGAGTTGCTTTCTTTTATGTGTCGGGTGATGCATATGTTTCGGGCAATGACTTAGCTGATGCATCAGGCAATGTGACAAAAGAGGATTCCCATAACGTGGAATTAAGATCAACTAATACCCTTAACCTTGCATCCGACCTTACGGGAAGCATAAAGGTTTATTTCAGAAGTAACGAGCTTACCGTAAAAGAAGGTGCAGTTTTCGGAACGGCGAAGGATAATGCAACGGGAG
>JAUNRD010000003.1:5864-9192 GCA_030535815.1 Clostridia bacterium | reverse complement strand
GTTTCTGAAAACGATGATACTCTTTCGGGCGTCATTTTAGGCGGAAAGCTGGCATTTCAGAGTGCGGACTTCTGCTGTTATATTGAAGATGAAGACGGAAATATCATTTCCGCATCACAGAGCCTCGGAACAGCTATAAAAGCGGCAAACGGAAACACAGTGCGTCTTTTGAGCGATGCAGAACTTTCACCCACAAATGACGGAATAAATATCCGTGGTGTGCAAAGTGCAGTGATCGACGGAAGCGACGGAAAAGGCGGCTTTTATACAATTACCCTTACAGACGACATCCGTTTTGTAAATCCGGGAACGGTTACATTCAAAAACGTAAAGCTTGAACTGGACGGACATCATTTTGATACAACGGTATCCGACGGAAGCTGTGTTATCGTATTTGACGAAAATACAGCTGTAACCGGAGGTAAGGCGGCAAACGGCGGTGCAGTTTTGGTTAATGCTGGCTGCGAGCTTATTATGAAAAAAGGTAGCGCAATTGAAAGCTGTGAAGCATCAGGCGGTGGCGGTGCAGTTTGCGTTAACGGCGGAACCTTAACCATGATGGGCGGTAAAATTACAGGAAACAAAGCAAATAACGGCGGCGGTGTAAACGTTTCCGATACAGGTAAGGTAAGGGTTTCGGGCGATGCAGTAATTAACGGTAACACAAAAAGCGACGGAGAAACGGCTGATAATGTAAAGCTTTCGAGATATGACAGCTTTTATCTTGTCGGAGAACTTTCGGGCGAAATAGGAATAACTATAACCGAAGCGGGCCCCGGAATGCAGTTTGGTGTTGCGGAAGATGAAACAGACGGTGCGGATAACATCTTTATGGATTCCGATAAAACGCAACTTGGCAGTATAAGATCAGGAAAGCTTGTTTTCCCCATAACAGGTGAAGCATATATCGGCGAAAGTGCCGAGGAAGGTATGATTTACGGAACACTTACCGATGCTATTAAGGCATCAAACGGGGAAGTGGTGCATCTTCTTTCTGATGCTTCTTTGCCGGGCGGAAACCTCATAACCGGAGAAGGCTATATAATTGACGGAAGCAAGGCTGACGGCGGAACATTCAAGATAACGCTTTCAGATAATGTGACGATTCTTAACGAAAAGAGTGCGGAACTTAGAAATGTGGAAGTTGATTTAAATCAGAAGCATTTCCTGATTTCTGTAACAGGAAGCAATAAGAGTAAGCTTATTTTAGGCAGCGGAGCGGTTCTTAAAAACGGCTTTGGTGCTAACGGCGGTGCGGCAATTATTAATGCAGGCGGTGAAGTAGTTGTAGAAGAAGGCACCCTTATCACAGAATGCAGAGCATCAAGCGGTGGCGGTGCTTTTCACGTAAACGGCGGAACGCTTACCCTTACGGGCGGTAAAATTACAGGTAACCACGCCGACAGTAACGGCGGTGGCGTTATCGTAGCTCAGACGGGAACAGTAAATTTAAGCGGAAACGCAGAAATTATGGGAAACACTAAAGGAAGCGACAATAAAATAAATAACTTAAGATTAAGTGACAATGATTCACTTAATCTCAATGCTGATTTTGCAGGAAGTGTTGGTATAACCCTTGATAATACCACTTCGGGCGATGCTTTCGGAAAAGGAGGTGCAGGAGTTTCCGGTGCGGAAAAGCTTTGGTCTGATTTGGATTCTTCGCTTCATGGCTTTTTATCAGAAGACAGCCTTTTATGGCTTACCGGAACTGTTGTAATTGATATAACTAATGACGGCGGTGTTTACAAAAACGAAGACGGAAGCATAAAAAGCGGTGTTTTAAGAATAATCACCGGCTTTGAAAAAGCGGAAAATACTGATATAACAGCCTACGGTACATATATTATTCCATCAGACATTTTCGACCGTTATGAATACGATCTTTATAACGATACGGAAAATACCCTTATAGGCTACAAAAGTATTCTTACAAGCAAGGATAATATGTTCAAAGCGCCCGGAGAAATAAGCTCCTTCGGCGTTGATATGATAAATATCCCCGGCGATAAGATTGAGACGGAATTTATTCCCGTTACATTCTTTAAGTCCGGTGACAAGTATTATTTTGTAAAGCACGATGCACTCTCGGTTTCCGACATAAAGGAAGCAGGAGAGATAAAGGTTATCGGAAGCCTGAAGGCATCCTTTATGCTTCCCGAAATAAAATATCTCGCATCAGACAGCGTTTATATTGAAGATGGTGACCTTGCAAAAACGCTTTTTGCAGAAAAGGTTTACTCATCGTCTTCTCTTTCGGAATATAAGTCGGGAGAGGAAATAACAACCCTTCAGGACCTTAAGAGCGAGCCTGAATTTGTACCCGATAAAAAATACGTGATTTACGAACTTTCTGAAATTACAAAGATTTCAGGCCTCCGTCTTATGGAAAGCAGGGGAGTAATCGCTGAAAATGCACTTATCTATGTAACGGATGACGGCGAAACCTGGAAAAAAGTCGGAAATCTCAGGGCAAGAGGAGGCGGCACACTCACAACAGATTTTGGATATAATGTGAATGTAAAAGCCGTTGCGATTGAATTTCCGGAAGACAGACTTGCAGATATTGCTTTAGCCGATATGCATATCCTGAAAGGGGAGAGAAGCTACAAGGATATATCTATTGAAAATATAGAAAATTTCAGATTTTACAGCAATCTTGCGGGTGGCTTTACAGCGGTTGCCGACACACAGCAGGAATCTGCTAAAATCGAAAAGCTTTTCGACGGCGATTACAATACATACTGGCATTCGGGTTATGTATCGGTCGACGGAACCACAAGGCCCCTGATAGAGCTTCCCCATACAATAACCGTAACCTTTGAAGAGGAGCGTGTGATTTCGGGAATGCGCTATATTCCGAGAAACGGCTCCAACAAAATATCGGCAGTATCCGTTTACGGAACAGTTAACGGGAAAAATTACTATCTTTTGGCGGAAAGTGAAAGATGGAGCTATGCATCAAGCGAAGACCAGGAACCGAGAATGCTTGACTTCGGCGAAAATTACAGCGTTAAAGAAGTAAAGATAGTAATAACGGCGGCAAGCAACAATGTTCATTCCACAGGTGCGGAAATTGAATTCTTAAAGGGAAATATGGGTTATGAAACACATAATAACCTTTCGGAGGACGGACTTGTAAACCGTATAAATGCAGAAATAACCGCAACTGACGGAGAAATATCATATGCATTTGACGGTGTGGAAAAATCCTTCTGGGAAGCAGAAGGCGATGCTTCCTTAACCGTGAATTTTGAAAAAATGCATTCCCTTTCCGGAATAAAGTACCTTTCAGGAAGCGGCAAATGTATTGAAGAAGCTGATATTT
>JAUNRD010000003.1:0-5854 GCA_030535815.1 Clostridia bacterium | reverse complement strand
AGCGAGGACGGAGAAAACTATATAAAATTTACAAAGGCAGCCTTTAACGATGAAAACGAATATCATTTTTATGCAAATATAAAGGTAAAAGCAATTAAAATAGATATCACGAAAAGTTCATCGGACAAAATAAAGGTGTCTGAAATGCTTTTCCTTTCGGGGAACAGGGATTATACAGACATTCTTCTTTCAAATGAAACGGAAAGCCCTGCTTCGTGGGAGATTTCCGCAAGTGAATATGAGGGTAAGCCTGCTGTAAATCTCATAGACGGAGATATAAATTCCGAATGGAGAACATATTACAGCGATACAGAAGAGGATAAAACTCCCACCGATATAATTATTGATTTCGGCGAAGATACGGAGTTTTCCGGAATTAGCTATTATCCCAGACGCAGCGGAGGAAACGGATATTTTACAGCGGTTGACTTTTACATATCCGTGGAAGAAGATAAAAACGGAAATCCCGTTTGGGATTATATCGGAAGCGACAGCTACAGCTATGTATCAGGCAGAGAAGTAAAAACTACGGTATTTTCAAGAAATTACAAGGCCGGGAAATTGAAAATCTGCGTTAAAGAAGGAAAAAATCTTTATGCGGCGGGTGCTGAAATAAAGCTTCTTAAAGCTGATGCCTCAAAGGTCGTGAAAAGTGCCCATCTTCTTTCGGGCAAGCTTTATTTTGATCCTGCAGAGCCCTATGAGGTTCTGGCCAACTTTGAATTTAACGAAAGCGGAAGAGTAGTGAGCATTAAATACAATGGAATGGTTATTCCGAAAAGCTTTTATTCCGTAACGGAAGAAAGTATTATTTTAAGTACATATGTTTTTGACGATTTCGTTGATTTTGATGAAAATACGGCAGAATTTACTGTTGATTTCCTTCAGGGAGAAAATGCCCGAGTTGTTGTGGAAATAGGTGCAGGGGAAACATTCCGTGTGGATTTTGAAGCTGAAAGCGAAAAGGGAAGTCTTAGTGTTACAGCGATAAATTCCCTTGGCGTGTCACGTTCTGTTTCTCCGGGAGCGGAAATTAAACAGACAGAACGAATCAAGGTTGAAGCTATTTCAAAGGATGGCTATGGCGTTGGCGAATGGGTGATTTCAAACACTACTCCGGTTTATGAAAAAATTGAAGACAGATCAGGCTGGAAGGTTGATGCATCTACCTATACAAATGAAATCGGTCTTTTAAATATGACAGACGGAAAGGATACCACCTATTGGCACTCAGGATATTCCATCGTGGACGGAAGCCCCCGACCTGTGGAGGAAAAGGATAAGAAACCCTATTATATTACACTTGACTTTGGTGAAAGTATTGATATAGCAGGTCTTTCATTCCTTTGCCGTCAGGATTCAAGCGAGGGCAAGATAACAGCATACGAAATTTACGAAAGCTCGGACGGCATATCCTTTGATACTCTTATCTGCAAAGGAAGCGTAAGCTATGAAAACAGAGCAGACAGAAGCGAAAAGGATATTCATTTCGGTAAAACTGTAAACTTAAAAACCTTGCAGATTAAGATTACAGAAACATCGGGAACCTGGGGACAGATTGCCGAGATATGGGCATTAAAGGAAAAAGCCCCTGTAGAAGGCAGGGTAATCTACAAGGGTACTGTATCTGAAAAATATGAAATTGACAGTGTGTCTACCGATATTAAGGTTGAGGCAGTATTTAATGAGCTTTCGGGAGAAGCAACTGTAAATTATAATCTTTCAAATATCAGCACAGAAGAGATCAAAAAAGTTGATAAGGGTGCGCCCCTTAGAATTACCTTGAAATGTGAAGGAAAATATAAGGTTCCTGAAAATGTAACTGTTAAATCCGAAGACACCGTACTAATGGCGGGAACGGACTACACTTATGAAAGAATTTCAGATACCGAAGCCTCTCTTACGGTAAGAAACGTAAACGGAAAAATCAGCATAACGGCATCCGGCATAATGGAAAATGCACACAGGATAAGCTTTACCGATGACTTTGGAGCAAGCGGAGAATTGCCTGCTGATATATATGAAATTGAAGGCGGAAAAGTTAAACTCATAACGCCTAAGCTTTCGCTTGCAGGTTATAAGTTCGCAGGATGGAAGGTTTGCTATGACGGAATATCCGAAGAGGAAGCCAAAGTATATAAGGCAGGAGCAATGTTTACAATGATAAATAAGGATGTAAACTTTAATACCGTATGGGAAGCCTTAAAGGATAAAGAACCCGGCAAAAAGCCTTCGGGCGGCGGTGGTTCATCCGGCGGAACCATTATTGTACCTGACAACTCAAAGTTTGTAATTGTCAATGTGGAAGGTATAGGAGAAATTAAGCTTTCCAAGGGAGATTTGATTCCCGCTGCGGAAGAAAAGGAAGGATACACCTTCATTGGATACTACCTTGATGCGGCATACACTGTTCCTTACAGTAATTCAGGAGTAAGCGAAAGCATTACACTTTATCCTTTCTACAGAAAGATAAGACACGCATCAGAGCTTACCGATATGGAAGGCCATTGGGCTGAGGATGCTGTCGGAGAAATGTACGAAAGCTATCTGGTAAACGGAAAGGCAGAAGGGATTTTTGCTCCAGATGATAAAATTACCAGAGCTGAATTCTGTCAGATTCTCTATCTTCTTTCTGCCAAGGTTTCAGACGGAGCAGAGCCATTTGCCGATGTAAATGTGGGAGACTGGTTTATGCCGGCTGTTTCCTGGGCGTATAATAATAAAATAGTTATGGGCAGAAGTGAGGATACATTCGCTCCCTATGATGCTATAACAAGGGAAGATATGGCAGTTATGCTTTACCGCTTTGCAACCTATATGGGAGCACAGTGGCAGGTTAAAAAAGAAGCAGATTTTATAGATTCAAACGAAATTTCGGATTATGCTTTATATCAGGTAAGATGGGCAAAAGATAAGGGAATAATTTTAGGATATCCCGACGGAAGCTTTAAGCCTTCAGGATATGCCTGTCGTGCAGAAGCGGCTGTAATGATAAAAAGGGCAGCTGACTTTGTAAAATAAGAAAACGGTATTCCGCCTTCGGGCGGAATGCCGGAAAATATGATAATTTGTTGACATAAAATGAATTTGCGTGTATTATTGAATGCGGAATTATTTATACGAAGCTTTAAGGATGGAAACAACTATGAAAGTATTTGAAAGAAAAAGCCGTCTTGCGCCTTTTTTCTGGTTACACGGGGAAAGTAAAGACGTTTTAAAAGAAGAAATTGAAGCAATATATAATTCGGGAATCCGTGCGGTGTGTTTAGAATCCCGTACTCACGAGGATTTTTGCAAGGAGCATTGGTTTTCGGATGTGAGATTTATCTTAGGTGAGTGTAAGAAGCGCGGGATGAAAGTGTGGATTTTAGACGATAAACACTTTCCTTCCGGCTATGCAGCAGGAGCGCTTGAAAAGGAAAATCTTGATATGCGCGCCTGGGGAATAACTGAAAATCACGTTGATATTCCCGGAGGAATGGATGATATCTCTTTGATTGCCGAAACAAGGGTAATGCCTGAGGACGAGCTGGTTGCGATTGTTGCATGTCGTCACAAAGACGGGAAGGGGCTTCTTACGGGAGAGGCTGTTGATCTCACCGATAAGCTTTCTGACGGATTGCTGCATTTTTCTCTTCCGGAAGGAATGTGGAGGATATTTTATATATTAAAAACGCGCTCCGGTATAAGTAACGGAAGTCTTAAATACATTGATATGCTTCGTCCGGAGTCAGTGGATATCTTTATAAATACGGTTTATGAAAAGCACTATGCCGAGCTTTCCGATGAGTTCGGAAAAACTTTTATGGGCTTTTTCTCCGACGAACCGGCATTTCATAATGGATCAAAATCCATGGTTGAAACGGGTGTACTTTTTGACCACCATCCTTACGGAAACTCTGTACTGGATTATCTTAAAGGAATATACGGCGACGATGCCGTGAAGCTCCTTCCGGGGCTCTGGGCAAATTTTGATGATGGCAGAGAAAACGAAATACGCTATGCTTATATGGATTTTATAACGAATGAATACAGAGAAAACTTCTGTAACCGCATTGCCGGCTGGTGCCATGCTCACGGAGTGAAATATATAGGTCACGTAATTGAAGATAACAGAATTGATGCCACAACGGGAAACGGATGCGGACACTATTTCAGGGCTCTTGACAAGCAGGATATGTCGGGAATAGATGTAGTACTTACTCAGCTTGTTCCCGGAATGCAGAACTGCGATAATGCCGGACCAACAAGCTATCGCCATATGAATTATAATTTCTATAAATATATGCTTGCAAAGCTTGGTTCATCAATGGCACATCTTGACGAGCGTAAGGGCGGAGAGGCGATGTGCGAAATATTCGGTGCATATGGTTGGGTAGAAGGCACTAAAACCATGAAATGGCTTTGTGACCATATGCTTGTTCGCGGTATAAACTATTATGTTCCTCATGCGTTTTCGGCAAAAGAAAATGATGCTGACTGTCCTCCGGTTTTCTATTACAGAGGTAAAAATCCCCAGTATAAATATTTTAAGAAAATTGCTGACTATTTGGAGAGAGGAAGCAGTATATTGTCAGGCGGTCGCCATATAGCTGATGTGGCTCTTTTGTACGATGCGGAGTTTAAATGGATAAATAAAAGCTATGTGCCTTTGGAGGACATAGCAAAGGAATTATATACCAATCAGATAGATTTTGATATTATCCCTGCAGACTACCTTGAAAAAGTAAAGGTGATAAATGGATGTTTATCATTAAATAACGAAAGCTTTAAGGCACTTATCGTGCCTTGCGGTGCCTGGATGCATCCGGAAATAAAAGAAAAATTGAAAAAGCTTTCGGACAATGGCGCAGATATCATATATGCAAGGAACACACGAAACGAAGACAGCGAAAATGTTATCACACAGTACATAAAAAAATTGGGCTGTGATGTATCAATAGATATAAAAAATCCCGATATACACATTCTTCACTATGTGAAAGACGATAAAGACATCTATATGATTACAAATGAGGGCATTTCCGATGAGGCTACCTTTACTTTCAAAATGAGTAAAGAAGCAAATGTGGCTGCACTTTATGACGCTATGGAAGACAGGTTATACAAGACTGAAATAAAGCAAAACGCTGCCGAAATAACACTGCCTCCTTACGGTTCAATATTCCTTATTACAGGCATTGAAGGTGAAGAAGAAATGCCGGAAACCAAAAGAGAGGAGACACTTTCATTAAATTACAGAATTTCACTTGCTGAAATAAATGAAGACAAATTTATTGATTATGCAAAAACAGAAAAGCTTTTTAATATAACAGGAAGAAACGAAAAACCTCGTTTTTCCGGACATATATTGTATAAAACAAGCTTTTCTGCTAAAAAAGGTAAATACCTTTTGGACCTTGGCTATGTGGGAGAAATTGCGGAAGTTACGTTAAACGGAAAGAACTTAGGCAGCCGTATAATACCACCTTATACCTTTGATATATCAGAGGCTGTGATAGACGGGGAAAATGAACTTTTGGTTGAAGTAACAAACACAAATGTATTCCTTCTGCGCGATAATTTATCTTCTTTTATGAGGATTGAACCGTCGGGACTTTTAGGACCGGTTACACTTAAAGAAATTAAATAACGGAGGTTATTATGCAGATAGGATGTTTTTACGATGTGATTACTGCAGGCGTAAAAGAGATGGGGTTTGAGAATATTGATGCTTGTCTTGAAGATGCAAGAAAGCTTGGCATCTGCTCAGTTGATGTATGCTCTGCGTTTCTGGAAGCGGAAGAACCTGAAATATTTGCGTCAAGACTTAAAAGACACGGAATTGAAATTGCTTCCGTGCACGGATTTTTAA
>JAUNRD010000155.1 GCA_030535815.1 Clostridia bacterium | reverse complement strand
ATGTTCATAAGAGTTGTCTTCCCGCTTCCGTTTTCTCCTAAAACGGAAAGAATTTCTCCCTTATTCACGGTGAGATTTACGTTTTTGTTTGCCACAACGCTTCCGAAGGTTTTTGTTATATTTTTTAATTCTATAGCCGCTTGACTCACATTATCACTCCTTCGAAGTAATATAATCATACAACTTATATTATAACAGATTTTCATTTTTCAGTCAACAATTATTGACAAAAAAATAAGAGCAAGGGAAACCTTGCTCTTATTAAAATAAGCTTTAACTTATTTAATTGTGATTCCGTCGATATCAAGATCGAAGTAAGGAGCAGATCTGAATTCAGATTCTGCGAATACGCCGTCGATGATAACTTCTGTGTCGCCTGTGAAATCAACGTCAAAATCAACGTCAGCCATGTAAGATGTAACTGTTTCGCCGCCAACTGTGAAGTTAGCTGTGTCGAATACTTCGATTTCGCCTGCGATTAAAGCAGCCTTTACTTCTTCCATCTTTTCTGCTGTGCCTTCTGCAGCAACATCTTCGTTAAGACCAAGAGTCATAACAACGCCTTCGGAAAGGCCGCCGCAGAAGTCCTGAGTGATGGGAGTACCGTTCTGAACAGATGTGATCATATGTTCAAAATAGGGCTGCCAGTTAATCTTAGAAGATACGAGTGCTGTGTTGGGACCCCATTCTCTTGTATCTAAGTTGTAAGCAACATCAGGAACGCCTGCCTCTTCACAAGCCTTGGGAGCACCCTCAGAGTCAGCGTGCTGGCTGATGAGTACGCAACCGTCAGTGATTAATGCGTTAGCAGCTTCCTTTTCAAGAGCAATATCGAACCAGGAGTTTGTGAACTTAACATCCATTGTAGCTGAGGGGCAAACAGAACGTGCACCAAGGAAGAAAGATGTGTAGCCGGACTTAACCTCTGCATAGGGGAAAGCACCAACATAACCAATCTTAGCCTGTTCAGCTGTGATTTCGCCGCTTTCGATCATTTCGTTAAGCTTGAGACCTGCAGCAACACCTACAAGGTAACGTCCTTCATAGATGGAAGCGAATGCATTGTAGAAGTTGGGAAGGTTCTCTGTGTGAGCCTTTGTACCTGTAGCGTGGCAGAATATAACGTCAGTAAATTCCTTAGCTGCCTGGATCATAAAGTCTTCATGTCCGAAGCTGTCAGCGAAGATTACGTCACAGCCTGCATCAACTAATTCTGCAGCTGCTTCGTAGCATTCGTTACCTTCAGGAATGTTTACTTTTACGATAACCTGCTCGTCTGTAAGACCAAGAGCTTCCTTAGCTGCCATAGCTGCATCCAAGAAGTTCTTATCGTATGTGGAGTTTTCATCGTGTAAGAAGATGAAACCAACCTTGATGCCTTCTTCAGCATCTGTGTTTTCTGCAACGTCATCTGCAGGTGTTACGGGTTCTTCCTCATTGGAAGTTTCTGTTCCGCAAGCAACAAAGCAGAAAAGTGTTGCAATTGCCAACATGAGTGCGAGTAACTTTTTCATTGTTTTTTCCTCCGTTATTTTTTATTTATCCGAAAACAAACTTTCCGGATTCTATATTATAATTTATCAAATCCAAGGAAAAAAAGCAATATCAATTTGAAAACAATTTAACCAAATCCATCGTTCATTTTTTGTCAATTTTCACCAATAAAAAATCCGCAAGAGAAATTTCTCTTGCGGATAAATTCTTATTCGTTTTCAAAAAGCGGTGTGGAAAAATAGCGTTCCGCCGTGTCGGGAAGCACCGTTACTACAGTCTTTCCTTCCCCAAGCTTTTGGGCAAGCTTTATTGCCGCAGCCACATTGGTACCTCCGGATATTCCGCACATAATTCCTTCAAGCCTTGCAAGGTCTTTTGCGGTCTTTATCGCCTCTTCGTCCGAAATTATGCAAATATCCGAATAAATTTCATTATTAAGTATGGCAGGGATTATTCCGTCGCCTATTCCCATCTGAAGGTGAGTTCCGATATTTCCGCCGGCCAGGATTGCAGCGTTCTCAGGTTCAACCGCCCATATTTCAATATCGGGATTTTCTTCCTTTAACACTTCGCCGATACCTGTTATTGTTCCGCCTGTTCCGATTCCGGAACAAAAACCGTGGATGGGACGGTTTACCTCTTCCAAAATTTCCCTTGCGGTATAATTTCTCTGAGCCTGGGTATTAGCCTCATTTTCAAACTGCTGAGGAACATAAACATTTTCATCCTCTTTTGCCATTTTAAGTGCCGTCTTTAGGCAGTTATCAATGCATTCACCGATATTTCCGTCGTCGTGAATCAAAATCACCTCGGCACCGTAGTGACGAACTAATTTTCTTCTCTCCTCAGAAACGGAGTCCGGCATAATGATTTTAGTCTTATAGCCCATAACCGCACCCACGAGCGCAAGACCTATTCCCTGATTCCCGCTGGTCGGCTCAACAATTACGGTGTTTTCGTTTATTATTCCCTTTTCTCTTGCCACACGGATCATATTGTATGCAGTTCTTGTCTTTATGGAACCGCCCACATTAAGACCTTCAAATTTAACTAAAATTTCGGCGCTTTTCTCTTTGCCCATTTTATTAAGGCGTATCATCGGGGTATTACCCAATGCCGAAAGTATGTTGTCATGAACCATCTGATATTCCCCTTTAAAACAAATATAACCCTATTATACCAATATATGCAAAATTGTCAAGAAGAAACACTAAAACCGCAAAACAAAATCGCCCGACGGGCGATTTTGTTTTATATTTATTTTGTTGTTTCTGCCTCAACCAGACGGGATGCCCCGTAGCGCTCACGAAGAGCATTTTTCTGGATCTTGCCCGTTGCATTTCTGGGAATTTCGGCGAAGATGATTTTCTTGGGTCGCTTATATCTGGGAAGAGCTGCACAGTAAGCATCCATTTCTTCAACGGTTGCTGTAGCCCCTTCCTTAAGCTGAATGATTGCCGCTGTGATTTCACCAAGTCTCTCATCGGGAAGACCGATTACGCCAACGTCGCTTATCTTGTCATTTGCACGGAGGAAGTCTTCAATCTGTACGGGATAAATATTTTCACCACCGGTTATGATAACGTCCTTCTTACGGTCAACAAGATAGATAAAACCTTCTTCATCCTGCTTTGCCATATCACCGGTATAGAGCCATCCGTCGGGCGTTAAGACTTCTCTTGTCGCCTCGGGATTTTTGTAATAGCACTTCATTACTCCGTCGCCCTTTAAGCAAAGCTCACCAACCTCACCCTGCTTTGCCTCGTTGCCCTCGTCGGTAATGATTTTAACTTCCCATTTATAACCGGGAACTCCGATTGCGCCAACCTTATGTATGTTTTCAACGCCAAGGTGAACGGCACCGGGGCCGATGGACTCGGAAAGTCCATAGTTTGTATCGTACTCGTGGTTCGGGAAGACTTCCTTCCATCTTTTTATAAGTGAAGGAGGAACGGGCTGTGCACCGATATGCATAAGTCTCCACTGGGAAAGGTGATAATCGGAAAGATTAATCTCACCGCGCTCGATTGCATCCAATATATCCTGCGCCCAGGGAACAAGAAGCCATACGATTGTTGCCTTTTCGTCGGACACCGTCTGAAGAATCCACTCGGGCTTGATACCCTTTAAGATAACAGCCTTGCTTCCCGATAATAATGAACCGAACCAATGCATTTTTGCACCTGTGTGGTAAAGAGGAGGAATGCATAAGAACACGTCCTCTCTTCCCTGGGAGTGATGCTTCTGTTCCACCTGACAGGATGTAACAAGAGCCTTGTGCCTGTGTAAAATTGCTTTGGGGAAGCCTGTTGTGCCGGAGGAGAAGTAAATTGCGCCGTCATCCTCATCGTCAATTTCAACGGCGGGAGCGCCGGATGAGCAGTAGCCAATCATTTCCTCATAGCTGTCTGCAAAAGCGGGCTTATCATTACCCACAAAGAAATAGTGCTTAATTTCAAGCTTGGGAAGAATCGAATTAAGTCTTTCCGTAAATTCGGGTCCGAAAACCAGAACAGAAACATCCGCCAGGTCTGAGCAATATTCAATTTCCTCTGCGGAAAAGCGGAAGTTCATAGGCACCGCAATGGCACCGGATTTCAGTATTCCGAAATAGATGGGGAGCCAGTCGATGCAGTTCATCATTAAAATTGCAACCTTGTCTCCCTTTTTAACGCCCCTTGTAAGAAGAAGGTTTGCAAAGCGGTTTGCCGCAACGTCAAACTCCTTCCAGGTAATTTCACGGCGGTATTTCTCCCCCGCCGTAGCCTCTATAAGGCTGTATTCGTGCCAGGATAAGTTTTTATCCGGCTGATTTGCGGGATTTACTTCAACCAGAGCAATTTCATTTGGATGAAGCCTCGCATTTTTTTCAAGAAAATCTGTAATAGGCATATTTTTACCTTCCTTTCAAAGGTTAATTTGCTAAATGCATACCAATCGGGAAGGTCTTTCCCGATTGGTATGCATACGGCCATGCCGTATGCTTTATTTTTATTCTTCTTCGCCAAGGGCATCTGTTGCCTTAACGAGTACCTTTCTATCATAACAGGTAAACATAAGGTCAACCTTTTCCTTTTTCATTTTGGGAGTTATAATGCTGACTACGGGAACTATGATAAGTCCGCCGATCATGGCAACCGCACCGCAGTTAATGGGAGACTGTAAAAGTGCAGGGAAGCTTCCTCTGAAGAGCATATTTGCTATCATCAAAAGAGAGCCGAATGCAAAGCTTGCCCAAACCGAAGCTTTTGTAACCCACTTACCGTATAAGCCGTATAAGAAGGGAGCAAGGAACGCACCTGCCAGTGCACCCCAGGAAATACCCATCATATCTGCTATAGCACTCAGTTTATCTTTGTTTATGGCTATAAATGCCGAAATTGCTACGAAAATAACAATAAGCACTCTCATAATAAATACCTGTTTTTTGTCGGACATCTTTTTAACGATGTGTCCCTTAATCATATCAAGGGTAAGAGTTGAGCTTGATGTAAGTACAAGGCTTGAAAGGGTTGACATGGATGCCGAAAGAACTAAAACTATTACAACACCGATTAAAATGTCGGGAAGATTTTCAAGCATTTTGGGAACAACGGCATCAAATCCGCCAATGGGAGTTCCCGCTTCCGCTTCGATACCGGAAATTCTTCCGAATCCGCCCAAAAAGTAGCATCCGCCTGCAACGATAATTGCAAATATTGTTGAAATTATCGTACCCTTGGAAATATTGTTTTCGCTCTTTATCGCATAAAACTTCTGAACCATCTGAGGAAGTCCCCA
>JAUNRD010000154.1 GCA_030535815.1 Clostridia bacterium | reverse complement strand
ATAGGAGATATCACCTTCTACAAATACACAGACAAAAAGCAGGGCTTTAAGGACCATAATTATACATTAACTGATTATTTCTTTGAGAAAGGCGAATATATCTACAACCTCACATTCATTGTTGATCCCAAGGCTGAAATTGACATAAACGCCGTTATTGCTTCCATAGAAGTTGAAGAGCTTGATCCCGAAACCTTTGGAACATCTTTAAGAAGCCAGAACAATCCTGACATGATTGTTCCCGTAAAAAACGATCACTGGACAATAAAAGCCCCTGCAACATGGGCTCCTTCAAGCTACGGAACAAGCGCTCAGTTTGAATCTGACTACGCTGAAGCTTCAATTATGATTTCCTCTTCCACAGATAAAAAATATACTGCAACCGAGCTTAAAACTCAGATAAAAGATATGATTAAAAGCGTAAAAGAAGCCGGCGCAACAATTACAAGCGATATGAAGTCCACTAAATTCAACGGCCATAACGCTTATACCTTCTCTATGAAAGAATCTTCCGAAAACAAACCGGCAAGCTATGCAACAGTGTATTTCATTTATGAAAATAACTGTCTTGTAATAATTATGACCGCTTATGATGAGCTTTACGATACAGAGGCAACAAAATCAGAAATTGCTTCTATCTTATCTTCCTTTGAAATGGTAGAAAAATAATCCCGATAATAAAAAATGCTTTAGGCACAACATTTGCCTGAAGCATTTTCATTTCACTTATTCTTCGTCGGGCTCGTCCCAGTTATGGTAAACGTCCTGAACGTCATCGTCATCTTCCAGCATCTCAACCAACTTTGTCATATTTTTAATCTGGTCGGGGTCTGTAAGTTCAACAGTTGTGATGGGTGCATAGGTATCCTCAGTATCAGCAACGGTAACTCCTGCATTGGTAAGCGCCTCTGATACGTTCCATACATCGGCAGGCTCTGTTATAATTTCAAAGCAATCCTCATTGTCGGAAATGTCAAGTGCGCCTGCATCAAGTGCCGCCATTGTAAGTTCATCCTCGTCAGCCACATTTTCCTTTTCAACGATGATAATTCCTTTTCTTTCAAACATAATGGAAGCGCAGCCGTTGGTACCTAAGTTTCCTCCGTACTTATCAAAGTAGTGACGCATATTGGCTGCGGTACGGTTACGATTATCGGTAAGGGCCTTTACCATTACTGCGATACCGTTGGGGCCGTAGCCTTCGTATGTGATATCTTCGTAGTTATCTGCTTCGCCCTCACCTGCCGCCTTCTTGATACAACGCTGAATGTTGTCATTGGGCATATTGTTGGACTTTGCCTTTGCTATAATATCCTTAAGTCTTGCATTTGCATTGGGGTCGGGACCGCCCATCTTAACGATTACGGCAATTTCACGTCCCAGCTTTGTAAAAATCTTCGCTCTTTCGCCATCGGTCTTTTCTTTCTTTCTTTTAATGTTGTTCCATTTGGAATGGCCTGACATTTTCTTCACTCCTTTTATATACTAACTAATTAATAATACACCATTTCTTCTCAAAAATCAAGTATATTAAATAAATTTATAAATAAAAATTTTCGTTGACATTATTCTTTATTTAGGGTATGATTAATATAATAAGCTGAGGGGAGTGTCAAAGTTGACAGAATTTTTCATAGAGCATTTTATAAACCTTTCAGAAGGTATGAAATACTTAATGACTTTTTTAATTTCTATGATTCCCATTGTGGAGCTTCGCGGTGCTGTTCCGGTTGGCACAGCCCTCGGGCTTGACACATTATGGATACTGGTTGTTTCAATAATCGGAAACCTTATTCCCGTTCCTTTTATCATCCTCTTTGCAAGACCAATAATACGATGGCTTAAAAAAACCCGTATGTTTGCCCCTGTGGCAAAATGGCTTGAAGAAAAGGTTGAAAAAAACAAGGATAAAATCACCAAATATGAAAAGTTAGGGCTTTTTATATTCGTCGCAATCCCTCTCCCCGGCACAGGGGCGTGGACGGGAGCATTAGTCGCCTCATTCCTTGAAATGCGCATAAAAGACAGTTTTCCCGCCATTTTATTTGGCGTAGTTAGTGCCGGCGTTATTATGACCCTTGGCTCTCAGGCTGTAAAATTTTTAATTTCCTTATTTTAATTATGTACATAAATCCTCTTTTTGCATAATCTGTTAAAAAGGAGGATTTTATGTTCCCTGTAATTTATTGCGTAATCTCAGTTTTTGTATTTTTATCAATGTTCATCCTATTGCGAGCTATGCACGAAAAGCCTAAGTGCAGCATTATTATCACAGCACTTACCCCTTATGATATTGCAAAGCTTCTGTCAGAGTCTGAAAGTGCAAAATCAAATTCGGTTTACATAGTAACAAACACCTACGATGAAAAATATTTTAAATATCTTGAAAAGCACTATTTTATAAGGGAGGTACTGACGGTTGTCGACAGAGATACTTGAAGGAACAGTTGAACACATAACCTACCAAAATCAGAATAACGGGTATACAGTATGCGATATCTCAAGCGACAACGCCTTGATATGCGCCGTTGGCTGTATGCCTTCTTTGGCTTGCGGGGAACAGGTTCGTCTTACCGGAAGCTGGGTAAATAACCCTTCCTACGGTGAACAGTTCTCCGTAACTATGTTTGAACGTCTTATGCCAAAGGAAGCAGGCGCCATACTTTTATACCTTTCCTCAGGAATTATAAAGGGCGTGGGCGAAGCCACCGCCCGCAAAATTGTGGACGAGTTCGGAAGCGATACATTAAAAGTAATAGAATCGGACCCGTTAAAGCTTTCTAAAATAAAAGGCATAACAAAGGACAAGGCCTTTGCCATTCAGGCATCCTATATAGAAAAAAGAACGGTTCAGAACACCATAATGTTTCTTCAGAACTACGGTGTCAGCGTAGAAATGGCAATGCGCGCCAATACAACACTGGGAAGCGATGCGGTAAACGAAATCAAACAGAATCCTTATGTTCTCTGCGATAAGGTCCACGGAATCGGCTTTGAATCCGCCGACAAAATCGCAATGGCCATGCAGGGCGAAACCTCATCTCCGGACAGAATAAAAAGCGGTATCCGCCACGTTTTATCCACCGTTGCCATTGCCATGGGACACACCTATCTCCCCGAAACTCAGCTTACGGAATATACAGCAGGTCTTTTAAATGTGGATGAGGAGCTTGTAATAAATCAGTACACCGCCCTTTTACTCCAAAAAGAGCTATATTCCTTTGAGTCCTACGACGAAGGCAAATGCTATCAGCTTTCAATATATTACAACGCTGAAAGGCAGATTTCAAAAAAGCTTTCCGCATTAAAAAAGGAGCCCCTGGAAGAAGAGCTTTCATCCCTTGATTCCCACATAAGAAACTCCGAAAAGAAAAGCGGAATAATTCTTTCAGAAGAACAGAAATATGCAGTTAAAAGAGCAATTTACGGTGGTGTTACCGTAATCACCGGCGGCCCCGGTACGGGTAAAACCACAATTATCAGGACAATTATTCACTGCCTTGAAGCAAAGGGATTGTCCTACTGCCTTGCCGCTCCCACAGGACGTGCCGCAAAAAGAATGTCCGATGCCTGCCTGTGCGAGGCAAAAACCTTGCACCGCTTACTTGAAATTGAATATTCCAAGGGCGATGTGCCCTACTTTTCCCACGATGAAAATAACCCGCTTGATACCGACTTTTTAATTGTGGACGAGGTAAGTATGGTTGACACGCTTTTAATGAACAGCTTAACCAAGGCTCTTGCTCCCGGCACGGGACTTATCCTGCTTGGGGATGCCGACCAGCTCCCATCAGTAGGTGCGGGAAGCGTGCTTAAGGATATAATCCAAAGTGATGCAGTTGAAACATTGCACCTTACCTATATCTACCGCCAGGCGGCGGAAAGTATGATTGTTACCAACGCCCACAGAATAAATAACGGCGAAATTCCAACCTACAATAAATCGGATAACGACTTTTTCCTCGTGGTAAGACAGTCTGCCCAGACGATAACGGACACCATTACAGACCTTTGTAAAAACCGCCTGCCACGAAAATATAACTTCAATCCCCTGACGGATATTCAGGTTGTCACCCCGGTCAAAAAATCTTTAATCGGTACCTTTGCCCTCAACGCTTCCCTTCAGGAAGCATTAAATCCTCCGGATAAAAATAAGTCAGAGCTCCGAATGGCAGACATAATTTTCCGCGAAGGGGACAAGGTTATGCAGACCGAAAACGACTATAATTTGGAGTGGACAAAAGGCAGCGAAACCGGAAGCGGAATTTTCAACGGCGATATGGGGATAATCGAAAGCATAAATAAGTTCCATAAGGCGGTTAAAATCCGCTTTGATGACGGAAGAGAAGCGAGCTATACATACGACCAGATGACTCACATCACTCTCGCCTATGCCGTAACAGTGCATAAGAGCCAGGGTAGTGAATTTGAATGTGTGGTTATGCCGGTTTATAAATGCGCTCCCCAGCTTATGACGAGAAATTTATTCTACACCGCAGTAACAAGAGCAAAAACATTAGTTGTCCTTGTGGGGATGATGGAAGCCTGCGAGGAAATGGTAAGAAACAATTCCGAAAAGAAGAGGTACTCCGCACTTTGCGATAAATTAGCATAAAAAATAGAAGCTTGAGATTTTTTCTTCTCAAGCTTTTATTTTTTCTCTTATACTTCTGTACTCTTCCGGAGTGAAAAGTCTGTTTATTACGTTAAGCATTTCCTTGGCGGAAAGCCTTTTCGGAAGATTAACTTCCTTTAAGAATTTTTCCCTTAATGCCGCACTTCCCATTCCCCCTGCAAAGCCGTCTGTGTAAAATTCGTAATAGGAAACCTCGCTTTTTTTCTCCCTTTTCACGTCGGCTTCGGATAAAAGCTTTATCAGAACCTCATCCTCCATACCTTCAACGCCGAGGAGCCCTTCCTTTGAAGGCTCTTCTTTTCTTTTTTCCTTTCCTTTTACATCCGGTATATAGAGGTTCAATATTTCACCCTCGTGGCAGAAGCTTTTAATATGATTTCTTATGACAAAGCCCGCACGGTCAGAATCGGTGAGGATAATAATTCCCGTCTTCTTACAAAGCGCCCTGATCATATCCTTCATAGCTTTATCTCGGAAAATGCGAAAGCCGTTGGTGGCAATGATATG
Source organism: Clostridia bacterium (assembly GCA_030535815.1). GTDB lineage: Bacteria > Bacillota > Clostridia > CAKSNL01 > HGM11501 > HGM11501. The sequence continues at coordinate 141 of JAUNRD010000154.1, read as the reverse complement.
GGCATCCACCAAGTTAGAAAGCTTTATTTTATCGTAATTTCCTTCAACTATAATTGTTCTTTCTATTTTAAGCATATGTACCTCAGAAATTTATGATTGTTCTGTAAACCTGCTCGGCATAGGTGTCGCTCATACCGGAAA
>JAUNRD010000153.1:1150-5318 GCA_030535815.1 Clostridia bacterium | reverse complement strand
TGCCTTCGTGGTTACCGCATCATAATAAAGCACCTTGAATTTATTGTTTTCATACTGTATAACCCCGGTTCCCACAATGGCAATTCCCGGGTCAATTCCGAGTATAATCATTATTTTTTTACCGTTTCTTTCATTAATTTACACCGTTTATGTATATTTATACAAACAAAATCCCGTTTTTTCGGACTTTTAATGTGCAACTTTTGCATTTTTATAAATCAACGGAAATATTTTTGCATAAAATACTTGATTTATTCACCAATATGTGTATAATAGTATATAGCAAATCGGTCATATGATGTGGCCAATAAGCGCACAAATATATTATACCACATTTGGGAGGAATTTCAAGATGGAAAAAGAAAAAGTTATATTGGCGTATTCGGGCGGTCTCGATACATCAATCATCATTTCATGGCTTAAGGAAAATTACTTCTATGATGTAATCTGCGTATGCGGCGACGTTGGTCAGGGTAAGGAAACAGAAGGATTAGAAGAACGTGCATTAAAGAGCGGTGCATCAAAGCTTTACTTAGAAGATTTAAGAGAAGAATATGTTCGTGACTTTATCTTCCCCACACTTAAAGCAGGTGCGGTTTACGAAGGTAAGTATCTCCTCGGTACATCTCACGCACGTCCCATCATTGCGAAGAGACTTGTTGAGATTGCACGTAAGGAAGGCGCAGTTGCAATCTGCCACGGTGCTACAGGTAAGGGTAACGACCAGGTTCGTTTCGAGCTTACAGTTAAGGCTCTTGCTCCCGACCTTAAGATTATCGCTCCCTGGAGAATATGGGATATCAAGTCAAGAGAAGATGCAATTGACTATGCAGAAGCACGCGGAATTGAAATTCCCGTTACAAAGTCCGACCTTTATTCCCGTGACAGAAACATCTGGCACATCAGCCACGAAGGTATGGATCTTGAGGATCCCGCAAATATGCCTCAGTACGATAACCTCTTAAAGCTTACAGTACCTCCCATGAAGACTCCCGATGAGCCTAAGTACGTTACAATCAACTTTGAAAAGGGTGTTCCCGTAGCAGTTGACGGCGAAAAGTTAGGCCCCGTTCAGCTTGTTGAAAAGCTTAACGAAATCGGCGGCGCTTACGGTGTAGGTCTTGTTGATATCGTTGAAGACAGACTTGTTGGTATGAAGTCCCGTGGCGTTTACGAAACTCCCGGCGGTTCCATCCTTTATGCGGCTCATAAGGAGCTTGAGTATCTCTGCCTCGACAGACAGACTCAGAGCTTTAAGGCTCAGGCTGCAGTTAAGTTCTCCGAGCTCGTATATGACGGTAACTGGTTTACACCTCTTCGTGAAGCACTTTCCGCTTTCGTTGATTCCACTCAGGAAACAGTTACAGGTGAAGTTCGTCTTATGCTCTACAAGGGAAGCATTACACCTGCAGGCGCTAAGAGCCCCTACTCCTTATACAACGAAGACATTGCAAGCTTCGGTGACAGTAAGGACCTTTACAGCCACAAGGATGCTGAAGGCTTCATAAACCTCTTCGGTCTTCACTTAAAGGTTCGTGCAATGATGATGGAAAAGGCAGCAAAGGAAAACAAATAATAAAACTCTTAAGGGTGTACCACTCGGTGCACCCTTATTTTCAGAAAGGCTGATATTATGGAAGAAAAGTTATGGGGTGGCCGTTTCAGTGCCAAAACCGATAAAAAGGTGGACGATTTCAATTCCTCCATCCGTTTTGACAAAAGAATGTATGCATCTGACATTGAAGGAAGCATTGCCCACGCAACTATGCTGGGAAAGCAAGGCATTATCCCAGAGGAAGATGCCGAGTTAATCGTTAAAACCTTAAAGGAAATAAAGGTTGATATTGACGAGGGCAAGGTTGAATTTTTAATCGATGCAGAAGACATACATATGAACATCGAAAAGATTTTAACCGACAGAATCGGTCAGGTCGGAAAGCGCCTTCATACGGGCAGAAGCCGTAACGACCAGGTCGCTCTTGACATCCGCCTTTATTTAAGGGACGAAGGCACAGAAATTACCTGTATGCTTAAAAAGCTCCTTAAAGTGCTTGTAAAGCTGGCAGACGAACATACAGAGACCATTATGCCGGGGTATACCCATCTTCAGAAGGCACAGCCCATAAACTTTGCCCATCACCTTCTTGCATACTATGAGATGTTCAAGCGTGACTTAGGAAGACTTTCCGATGCCCTTAAGAGAATGAACTTCTCGCCCTTAGGCTCAGGTGCTCTTGCCGGCACAACCTATAACCTTGACAGAGAATTTACAGCATCACTCTTAGGCTTTGATGGCGTTTGCGAAAACTCCCTTGACGGAGTATCCGACCGAGATTTTGCAATTGAGCTGGCGTCAAGTCTTTCCATAATTATGATGCATTTATCACGTTTTTCAGAAGAGCTTATCCTCTGGAGCAGTCACGAATTTTCCTTTGTTGAAATGGCAGATACTCATTCCACCGGAAGCAGCATTATGCCTCAGAAGAAGAATCCCGATGTTGCAGAATTAATCCGCGGTAAGACAGGTCGTGTTTACGGTGATTTAACCACACTTCTTGTTATGATGAAGGGCATTCCTCTTGCATACAACAAGGATATGCAGGAAGACAAGGAAGCAATTTTCGATGCAGTTGACACAGTTAAGCTTTGCCTTCCCGTTTTCACCGATATGATTGACACTATGACAGTTAAAAAAGAAAGTATGGAAAAGGGTGCATCAGGCGGTTATACCAATGCAACGGATGCGGCTGACTATCTTGTTAAAAAGGGTATGCCCTTCCGTGATGCCCACGCGGTAATCGGCAAGATGGTTGCTTATGCAATCACGCAGTCCTCGGCTCTTGATGATATCCCTCTCCCGGTACTTAAGGGCTTTTCTGAAATTATCGAAGAAGACTTTTACGAGGCAATTTCCCTTACCACCTGCGTAAAGGAACGTAAGACCTTGGGCGCTCCCGGTCTTGCCCGTATACAGGTTGAAAAAGCAAAGGCTTTTGTCGAAAAATTATAAAAAAACAAGCAAAAAATTCTGTCCTATGGACAGAATTTTTTTATTTTCTTTTTTCGTATAGCTTTCGTTTCAAAAGTTATTGACTTTTAATTTCCGTAGCAATATAATACCATTCGGAGGCGACGAAATGTTTAAAAATTTATTTAATAAAACAAATGTTTTATATATAGCGGAAGCAGGGCTTGAATATCTGATTTCCATTTTAATAACCGGTGCCTATCTTGCAAAGCTTACCACCAATTTAGGCTTTTCAGACAGCCTAACTGCGATTCTTTCATCCTTTGTGGCGCTTGGCTATGGCTTTCAGCTTTTATCCATTGCATTTTTCAAAAGCGGAAAGAGAGTGAAATGGAAGGTTACCCTAATGCACATAATAAATCAGCTGTGCTTTATGGCTTTATATTTAGTACCCTTCTTCAATTTCAGAAGAACGCTTAAAACAGGCCTCTTCATCATTTTCCTTTTAAGCGGTTACTTTATTTCAAACATCATTTTCGCGCCTAAAACAGGGCTTTATATGCGTCAGGTGGCGGATAACAAACGAGGAATATTCACATCCGTCAAGGAAGCGGTTTCGCTCGTTTCAGGCTTTCTCTTCCAGTTTGTGATGGGACTTGTCATAGACCATTATGAAGAAGCTGAAAATATGAGGATGGCTTTCGTTATCTGTGCAATTACCATTTTTGTTCTGATGGTTTCCCACACTCTTTCAATTGCATTTGCAAAAGAGGAGGAACCCATTGTAACAAACGCAAAGCCCACCCCCACTCTTACACGGTTTAAGAACATTTTAACCAACAAGGATATTGTAAAGGTTATTATGACCAGCGTTTTCTGGACAATTTCAAACCACATCGTTGTTTCCTTCTTTGGTACATATCAGGTTAAAGAGCTTAACTTCCCCATGATTTTCATAACCGTAATTTCTATTCTTAATGCGGCATCCCGTATTCCCTGCTCCTTTGTTTTCGGAAAGTATGCAGACCGCTATTCCTTTGCAAAAATGCTTAAGATATGCTACGGTATTGCGGCATTCTCCTTTCTTGTTGCCGCCTTCTGTAATCCTTCTAACGGCTTTATCGTATTTCCTATCTACTCCGTACTTCAGGCGGCGGCAATGGGCGGAATAAACTCAGGAGAAATAAACCTTATATATGA
>JAUNRD010000153.1:0-1140 GCA_030535815.1 Clostridia bacterium | reverse complement strand
GGCTTTTTAACAACACTTTTAATGACTCCCATATTCAAAAAGATTCAGCATCATCAGGTTCTTGGCGGAAAGATTTTCGGAATGACAGTTTACGCTCAGCAGTTTTTATCTTTAATCGCCTGCCTTGCAACGGTGCTTCTTATAATCTATTTAGACAGACAGGTACTTAAGAAAATCAAACCCAGAAAGATTGTTATCCCCGACGGAATTGAGGGGTAAAAAGAAAGTCAACGTAAAAAAACAGCCACCCAACGGGTGGCTGTTTTTAACGTACTTCATTCTTCAATCGCCATTTCTTTAAGTAAATTATACCTGCGGAAAATGTCAAGCAACTCTTCTCTGCGCTCTTTATCTCTTACATATATTATAAATTTATTGATATTTTCTTGTTTAATTTCTAATATAATATTTTTTTCCGGAGTATATATAACTTTATTTACGGCTCCTATATCAAATAATATTTCTTTAGGTAAATTTGTAGCGGATGTTTTTCTCTTTTTTATAAGAAAAATATAGAATATATTGTAAAAAATCGAAGTTATTATAGTGGAAAATTTGCGGATTTCTTCAGCCTCTTCTAACCGTTCAATATCCTTGTATTTGATTTGGTTAAAGGAAATTTTTTTGGTTGTCACGTACAATTTGGCAGAGGACTGATATTTGTCGAAAGTAAATACTATATCATCCTCAAAAATCATTCTTCCGCAATTCGGACATCCCGAAAAATTCATCTCTGTATTGCACAAAATACACTCTTTATACATTTAATTACCTCCTAAGATATTTCCCACATTATAACACCGGACGGTGTTATTGTCAACACCAAATGGTGTTTTTTAATATAATATTTTCATACACTAACTAAAAGGCGGTATGAAATTTATGTTTTACAGACGAGTTCGGGATTTAAGAGAAGACAATGACAAAACGCAGAAAGAAATTGCGGAGTTATTAAATATGCAGCTTACTGTTTATCAACGGTATGAACGCGGAGAGCGTGAGCTCCCCTTATGGGCTGCAATCAAGCTTGCGGATTTTTATAAAGTGACACTTGACTATCTTGTAGAAAGAGACTTTAAGGCATAAAAAAAGCATCCTTCCGGATGCTTTTTTTATATAAACCGAAATGTATGCTGTTAT
>JAUNRD010000152.1 GCA_030535815.1 Clostridia bacterium | reverse complement strand
CAGAATAATCCTTTATGCAATGGTAAATGTCCATAATTTCGTGCATTAACTCTACCACTTCGGGATTTTCGTGCATAACCTCGTTGTTGTAGCGGTGATAATCTATATTTGCCCTTATGAACATAAGACGCCATCTCCAGGATTTTTTACCCCACTCGGGAAGCAATCCGTCAATTTCCTTTGCAAGAGCAAGTGCCCTTTCCGCAAGAGAAAAATCGGTAAGATTATTTTCGGGTGTCAGATTTATTTTAACCCTGTCATAGTTTTTAACGTGGTTTTCTTCAATTAAATTAACCATTTCAACAAACTTTTCCGTTTCCTTTAAGCCGAAGTGATAGCTTGCATATTCCGTCACAGCTTTTTCGGGATCGTTGTTGAAATCCTTGTAAAGTCCTGCCACAACATACTTATTAAGGTCTTCAAATATGCCTTCGGAGTACATTCTTCCGCCACTAAGCTTTCCTTCTGTCGCTCTGAACAATTTCGTATATCTTTTCGGGAAGAAGGATGCACCGTATCCGCCCCAGGGCCAGAGTCCCCACATGGATATTTCGGGAAATGCAGTAAGCGGAAGGCCTCCCGGCACTTCTACATCGATTGGATAGCGGGGATAAGATGTATGAGAATCAGCTTCTATAACATCGCACCATTTTTCATTTTCAAGGGATTTTGAAAGCCCCTCCCATTCGCCTGACGGAGGTGAGTCAAAAAGCCAGGTGCTTACCTTAAGCTTACAATCGGGGAAAAACTCTCTTGCCACTTCCTTCGCTCTTTTAGCCGCTTTGATATATCCGTTTCCTCCCCAGGGAGAACATTTTTCACAGCCACAGCCACCCTCATCATAAGGGAAGGTTGATACCATATCAATTTCAATTCCGCGTTTTTTATATTCGCCGAGCACCATGCGGTTTTGTTTATCGAGTATTGCCTGACCAACTTCTGTTGAAGGGCAGGCTTTATTTCCGTGTTCGCATCTTAAACCGTAGGGATCGAATATTTTTTGAGTTTTAGCCTCTTCGGGAACAGGCAAAAATGTGATGGATGTAGCAACACTTGCTGACAATTTCATTCCCAGATATTTGATAAACTTCTGCATTTCGGCAAGACGGGAAAAAGCCTCTTCAATTTCCCCGCTTCCGTTTGGCTCCCTTAAAAACGGCATATTTATATATATGTGATTTATGCCCATAAGCGCCAGGTCTTCGTAATAGTCGAATACCTCAGAAAGGGGTGCCATCCAGTAAAAGGTATGAAAATGCGTTGCCGTATAAACACATCTTTCGCTGCAATCGGGTGTTTTATAACCTCTCTTTTCGGAAGGTATAATTCCCGTTTCATCAAATGAGCTTGTATGGAGAAATGCGCCCACTCCCGCAAAGACGTTTATGAGTGAATCCGCCTTTACGGTTATCATTTCGGGTTTTCCCGTTATTCTGTAAGAATCGGGACGCATAGCTTCATCTGTCTCCAGAACCAAAGTGAACTCAGCTTCTTCGGAAAGTTCCATTCCGCGTGCCGTAAGCCTTTTTAATACCGTATCGTAAACAGGCTTTAATCTTTCGTCCGAAACCAAGATGTTGAAAGTTTTCATTTTTATTCCCCCTTATACTTTGTTTACTTAATTATAGCACAGGAGAAAATTAAAATCCTTAAATTTTTTTACCGTTTTTCTGCCTTTTTTCTTTATTTTTTTGTTATTCTCAAAAAATCCTTCATCAATTCCTCTGTCGGAGCTTCATATCGGAAACATTCTCTGTTAAGTGCCGTATATTTATGTTCTCCCATTTCATGATACGGCAAAAGCTCCACATCTTTTATCCGTAAACCTAAAAGAAAATCCGCTATCTTTTTCATTTCGGCAGAATCATCGTTAAAGCCCGGAATTACAGGGATTCTTATTATGATATCCCCTTTGAATTTTTCCGAAAGCTTTTTAAGATTTTTTATTATCAGCTTGTTTGAAACACCGGTTCCTTTAATGTGCAATTTTTCCGAAAAGCACTTTATATCATATAAAAACAAATCTGTATACGGCAAAATTTTTTCAAATCTATCCCACGGTACATTTCCTGCCGTGTCAACTGCCGTATGTATTCCGTTTTCCTTGCACATTTTAAGGATTTCCAAAAGAAAATCCATTTGCAGCATACATTCTCCACCCGAAAATGTTACTCCGCCGCCTGATGTTTCGTAAAAACTTTTATCCTTTATAATTTCATTAAAAACCTCATCAACAGTATATTCTTTTCCACAGATTTCCTTTGCATCATTAAAGCAGAAAAAACTTTCATTATCCACAGACAAATTTTCACATCTGCCGCATTTGGTGCATTTATTTTCATAAAACAGGATTTCCTTTTCAAAATGTTGACTCTCAGGATTATGGCACCATTTGCATCTTAAGTTGCATCCCTTAAAAAATACCGTTGTCCGTATTCCCGGACCGTCGACATATGAATTTCTTTGTATATCAAAAATTATTGCTTTCATCAAATTCTCCTATAATCACTCAAAAAATAAAATGTAAGTTTTGCAATTTCATCAGGGCGTATATAACGTTCTGTTGCGTGACGTTTGTATTTTTTGATTTATTGTTCCTGAAGCAGCATTCACCTTAACGAATCTTCTTTGTCGCATTCCAACAGCATCAGCATTGTAAGCTCAAGTGCTTCGAGCATTCCGTCAATGCTGATGCATTCATCAGGCTGATGCACTCCGCCGTGACCTTGGGTTAAGCCGTTTGGTGTACCGCCGCGAAGTGTAGTTCCAATTTCGGCAGCACAAGGCAGATGCATTGCATAGGTTCCTCCTGCGTTTATATACATTTGGGCTTTTTCATTTCCCGTGTATTTTTTATATGTATTAAGACAAGTCTGAAGATACGGATTGTTCTCATCAACGATATGTGCGTTTACTGATCTTACAAATTCAGCTTTACACTTTTTATTTTTAAGTGTAGTTACAATCTTCTCCTGCATAACGCTTATATCAGCACATTTTCCGAAGCGCACATTAAAGGATAATGAAATTTTCCCGTCATTTACTTTTATCATTCCATTGGTACAGGTAAGCTTTCCGAATTGGTCATCTTCACAGTCAATTCCAAAAGGCGCACCGTAATAATTTGATAATAAATCCCGGACAAACTTCATCTGCTTTCGGTCATTTTCGTTTAATCCTTCGCAGGAAGATAGTAATTCAGCCAAAATACATCCTGCATTAAGCGACCCATCCGGCAATGCACTGTGTTTGGAAATACCTTCTGCAGTAACGACGATTTCATCATTTTCTGTGCATATGAAGATACGTTCATTTTGCTTTGCTTTCAGGCTTTCGTACAACATATCGTTATATTTCAGCCTTGTTATTGATTATGTAGCTATGTCTTTGTTCTTTGTAACTTAACATTTGTGGGATGTTCTTTCTATAATTTCATCCTGAATTACATCGCCAAGCTTTACAAAATAATCGGAGAAGCCCGATACTCTGACACGTAGATTACTATAATTGTCGGGCGTTTCTTTTGCTTTAATCAAATCTTCCTTTGATACATAGGTGAGCTGAAAATGAACGCCGCCGTTTTTGAAATATGTTTCAAGCATATCAACGGTTTTTTCAAAATTATCATCATTTTTTATAAGCTGTTCATCAAGCATCAGATTTGTTACCGTAGCACCGCATCCGATTCCGCTTGGGTCCACCTTGGCAACGGAATTGAGCAATGCAGTAAGGCCGTTTCTGTCCCTTCCTTCGCTCTGACCAAGTCCGAATTGCAAATCGTCGCCCTTAAATCTTCCGTCAGGCGTTGCATCCGTTTTCATACCATACCTTCTGCCGTAAGGATTGTATCCCATAAGGTCGCCCACCAGCCAATGATAGCCGAAAAGGTTTGTCTTGTCTTTTAAGAACTCATACAAGCTTTGGTACAGCTTCCCGGCAACATAGTTTGAACGCTCAGTATCGTTTCCGAAAAAATCGCCCTTTTTAAGGATAATTGCCCGAAGCTCAGCATAGCCCTGCCAGTTATTTTTCAAGGCATCAATAAGCTCTGCCATAGTTATAATTTTTTCATCAAATACAAATTGCTTTACTATTATAAGCGAGTCTATAACATTTGTTATTCCGATATACATGGGCGATGCAATAACCGTATCCCCTGCACCCTGAGTTAAGCTTTTCCCCTTTTCTATGCATCCGTTAAAGAAAAGGCTTGAAAGATAATTGATATCCTTTGCACGGACGCTGTTATATTTATTGTCATATTCATAGCCAATTTCAAGGTCCGCTTTCATTTCTTCAAGAAAGGCAGAATAAAAATCCTCAAAGCTTTCGGCATTTATAATTTTCTCACTTTTCTTGTGAAAAAGTGTTTCAACAGAGCGGGCAAAATTTATTTTGGAGTTACTTCCCGAAATTGCACCGAGAAAAGCAGGCTCGTTGCACCCTACGGTTGTATATCCTACCGCCTTTTCAAAGGGGAATCCGCAAATTTCGGTATAGCATTTTATGCGCTTTTCATCATTCTGGAAAGCAATTCTTTTATGTGGGTCTTTCCTTTCCATATCAAGAGCGTACTTAAAAACCTCGTGGGGAGTTTTCTTCGTCCATCTCAAAGTTACCTGCGGAATATATGTGGGAAGCTCGGTCATACTTTCAATAATCAGCTTGGATAACTCGGTAAATCCGTCTTCTCCGTTCGGAAGATAACCGCCTACGCAAAAATGTGATTCTCCCCCTCGCGTGAAATTGCGGGAATCCTTACGCGTTGCCGCCTGAAGCATTAAAAAAAGCTCCTGCAGATACATTTTCGCATCATCTCTCGTTATAACCCCTTTTTTAATATCTTCTTCGTAAAAGGGATAAAGATATCTGTCAAGGGTTCCCACGCTGTCGGGGTCCGCCGCAAAGCAGATATAAATAGTCAAAACCGCCTCATAAAATGACGAAGGCTTGTTTTCGGGGACATTTAATAGTGCCTTTGAAAGCTTCATAAGATTTTCTTTATACTCTTCCTTTTCAACGGTTTTTGAAAGCTCCAATGCTTTTTCCGAACACTTATGCGCCCATTTTATATAGACAAGTGCAACCTTTCTTATAGCTCTTAAAAATTCAGTTTCTTCTTTTTCGGTATGTATTTTAAGTGAATCGTCAATTTCTCCGATAATTCCCGAAATTCCTTTTTCCAAAACCTTTTTATAGTCAGCCGTGGCGTGCTGCCACTCCATTGTAGAAAGATCATCCACATCTTTGCCGTAAAATCCCTGAAGCAATTCTCCAAAACCTTTATGCCCTCCTCTGCGGAAGGCATCTCCTACAACCGAGCCGTCGCAATTAAAAAAACCTGTCATCAAAGAGTAGGGCGTAAGCACAGGCT
>JAUNRD010000151.1 GCA_030535815.1 Clostridia bacterium | reverse complement strand
AAGGCGGCGAGCCTACCGTCTGACACCATACAAAAAATAGACTGTGATTCATTGAATCACAGTCTATTTTATTCTTCGATATAAACCTTTATATCAAAGGCATTGTCGCCTTTTTCTTCATTCTCCGCCAAAGCTTTTGGCTTTCCAACTTCCAGCTCGGTAAACCATTTAAGAATATCCATCCTTATTTTTATCGGTTCCTCCTCGCTGAAAGCAATCCTTTCAAGCTCCTTGATGGCTTTATTCGCAATCCCTTTGATTGCTTCCGGCTTTCTGTTTGAAGCCTTACGCTCTGTTTTCTTCGTCATCTTCATATCCTCCTGCCTCTTCCTCGCTGTCTCCTCCGTATACGAATCCGTTAAAAAAGCAGGCTTTTTTCTTCTTTGTCGTTTCACAAAGCGTTCCGTAACGCATCATCCTTGTTATATCAGGATGTTCTATAAATTCCATAGCATCTCTCCTTTTTGTTTTATAAAGCTGTTTAATGAGCAGAATTATAGCCTTACAGATCAGCTTACATTCTGTAAAGCTATAATATTATAACACATCTTCCTTAACTTGTCAAGTTATATTTTATTATAAAAGAAGCCCGACCTTATAAGTCGGGCTGTCCTCTATTAAAGGGGCTTTGTAATTGTTATAGTCTGAGTAGCACCGTCCCACGCCACATCATAGCCAAGATGCTCGGAAACAAATCTTAACGGTATAAATGTTCTGGAATTTACAATTCTGGGAGCTATAAGCATACTGTAACGCCTTCCGCCGATTAATACAGGCTCGTGTTCAACCTGCATTATCATAGTCTCGTTGCCCTTTTTGGTAATTGTAATCTGATCTATCGTACCATCCCATTCAACATTCGCGCCCATCTGTTCAAGCAAACCTCTGAGGGGAATCATTGTTGTGCCGCTTACTATAAAGGGTGCAACGCCAAGATCAACGTCAAAGTTTTCTTTACCGTGAGTTACATTAAGCACATTGCTTCCGATTTTAAGGACATAGATTTCACGGTTGTTTTCAAGGTACTCTTCCTGGTCTTCCTTGTACTGGTAGAAAGCAAGTTCCTGACAAGCTGCGTGACCGCCTCTGCCGTTTAATACCTCAAAGCGGAAATAGCGTGCCGTAACAGGCTCATCAAAGCGGATTGTTACTGTATCGAAGCTTGAAGGATCCAATCTTCTCTCTTCTATAACGGGAGTGTAATTTTCACCGTCAACGGATGAAAGGAGATTAAACTCAACCCAGTGACCGGAGGTATCCTTTACTCTGGGGGTGTAGGCAAATGCCGCAACCCTTGCAACGCCGTTTAAGTCAACATCAAGTGTAACGGGCATAGGTGTTCCGGGCTTATAGTGCCACATCTTATCGCCGGAAGGAGAAGCGTCAAATACGTTCTGTCCTACAAAATCGTCGCCCCAAATAGATTCGCTCCACGCGCGGAGGAAGGTTTTATCCATTTCGTAAAGCTTCATAGCTTCCTGATTCTTTACATATTCCGTAACCGTCATATCCTTATAGCCTTCGGTTGCAGGACGGATATCAAGCTCTGCAATTACGCCGTAGTTGTTACGACCTTCTGTTACCACAATCTTGAGCTTTTTAACCATAATATTTGCGGCAAGCTCCATAGTCTTCACATCTTTTGTCTGCGGAAGGACATACTCACCTATCTTCAAAAGCTCACCATTATCGGTTTCGGATGCATAAATTTCCATTTTGCTTACGATACCGGAATCGGAAGAACCCGTTGTTCTGGGGGTGTAAATAACGCCGGAAATGTCTGTAAGCTGGGGAAGCGTTATGATCATTTCAAAGGGAGGAAGTGTCTTGGGATCTGTTATGGGAGAGTGCCAGAAGGTTGCAATATCGCCGTCAATCATATTTCCGGCAGTGCCCTGGGCGTGAGAAGCCTCAATTTTCCAGCCTTCCTTTGCACCCTTTCCGCCTGCAACAGCAGGCTCTTCCTTCTTTTCTTCTTCCTTCTTAGGCTCTTCTGTAACTTCTACCTTTTCGCCTGTTACCTTGTCCTTTGAAAGAACATCAAGCTCAGCAATTACGCAATAGTTTCTTACACTCTTTGTAACGGTAATTTTTATCTTCTTTGCCTTAAATGCTTCGCCGAAAGGAATTTCTGTGGGATCAAAGCTCTTATCTATGCTGAAAGTCTTAACCTTTTTCCACGCACCGTTATCTGTTTCTGCGATATAGATGTCACCGCCCATAACGATTCCGGCATCGGAATTTTTGTTGGGTCTGGGAGTGTATAAGATACCGCCGATTTCAGTTACATTAGGCATTGTAATTTCAATGTCATAAGGAAGTGCAGGGATGGGCTGTTCGGTAGGAGAATGCCAGAAGGTTTCTGCGCTTCCGTCAAGGATTTTCGCAACGCCCTCTGTATTATATCTTGCAGATGCCGCATTGTTTGTAATTTCAATCTGCCAGCCTGCTTTTTCACCGCCCGATACTATATAGGGGTTTGAGTCGGGCATGGAAGCTGTTTCTTCTTTCTCGGGAGCTTTAGCCTCAGCATCCGTAAGAAGGTCAATTTCAGATACTACACAGTAGTTTCTTATTGCTCTTACAACGGAAAGCTTTACTTTTTTAGCCTTTACAGCTTCCTTGAAAACAACCTCGGAAGGATCAAAGCTCTTCTGAATGTCAAATGTACCGATCATAGTCCAGTTGTCTGAATCGTCTGTCGTATAGTACGCCTCAAATCTTGTCCATATACCTGCATCGGAGTTGCCTGTTGATCTGGGAGTGTATCTTACTCCGTTTATTTCGGTCACGGAAGGAAGAGTGATTACTATATCATAGGGAAGCGGAGGAAGATTCTCCACTATCGGAGAATGGAAGAAGTTGTCGGTTTTACCGTCAATCATAACCTCTGCCTTATCAAATTTCTGTCCTGTTGCCTGATTTGTTATTTCAATTTTCCAGTTTTCTTTTCCCGTTAAATCTGCTGCGGAAACCGCAATGCAGGGAATCATCATTAAAGAAAGTAATAATGCAATTATCTTTTTCATCGTTTCCGCCTCCTTACAGTATGTTTCCGGCAGATGTTACTGCAGCCGCATCAATACTTGCGGTAGCCTCTGCCACGGTATAAATACCGCCGTCACAGTTTACAGTGTATCCGAAGCAATCGGAAAGGTATGTGAGTGGCACATAAACCACGCCGTTTTCAGCTATTATGGGATTCGTAAGCTTTGCAGGTGTTCCGTTTATCTTTACATCGTAAGAGCCGAGAGTTGTGTATGTCCACTTATACTCCTCGATTTCACCTTCATTGCCGTAGTTATAATGCTTAACCTTGAGCATACCTCTTTCATAGTCCCATATTGTCTTGGTTCTGCCGTAGCCCATGATGTCGTTTAAGGCAATTTCGGGAACATAGAGTGTTCCGTTACGCTCAATTGTTGTAATTCTTGTATCAGGCTCGTAAACGCCCATCTTGGCACCTGCTACAACCATCTTGTTAACACCTGCCTTAAATACGCTTACGCCCTTAAGTGCTTCTCTTGTTTCATGGTAAAGGGACTTCTGCTGAATCTCAGTAAAGAGATAGTTAAAACGTCCCATAGGAGCGGCGGAGCCGTCTGTGTACCAGAGAAGTATATCACCGTTTTCGCGTACGCCGTCAACCCACTTGAATTCAAGGTCAACTGTTCCTGTTTCTGTAAGAGTGGTTCTATTAAGTGCAAGAGTCATATATGCGCCGGAAATGTGAGTGTATACATCGCAAACATCGCTTGCTGTTCCGTCAGGTGCAAAGGTCTTTAATTTTCCGCCGTCCACAAGGTAATCATAGCCCTTCCAGCCGGTTGCGGCGTTTCTGTCAATGTTAATGTAAAGTCTTAATGCGTCTTCGTGAGAAATGATATTGTCTCTTGCCTTTACCATAAAGTAAAGGTTTTCTGCATCAAAGGTAACCTTTGCGCTTTCGATGGAGTTAATTACGGTTGTGGTGTAGTGGTAAGGACGGTATCCGTCTGCATCACGCTCATAAGAGTCGTCGTCGTTTAAGAAGAGCGGTCCAACCTCTGCCCACTGAGCTACATCTCCTGCAACATCAATGGTCTTGGCGCCTGTTGCAACGGGAGCGGGACGCACACCTTCGTGCTTTCTTACAAAGTCAACCAGCATATTGTAGTGACCGTCGCCCATAGCACCGCGGGAGGGCTCAAAGTCACGGCTGGATTCATCGTCAAAGGTATCAACGAAAGCATTTACAAAGCCGTTGTAAAGCTGCTGACGGCCTGTTGCCCATTCGTTCCATCCGTCAAGAAGTACAACTTTCGGGTTATGCTCCAACGCCCAGCCTGCTTCTTCACGGAAGAAGTACATCTGCCAAGCAGCTTCGGGACGTAAGTCGTCGCCAAAGCCTTCGGAATATGCCTTACCCTTTGAATAGGGATCGGAGAATACGCCTGCACCCTTTGAGTTGGGCTTTACATAAGATTCGTTCTTACCCATACCAACGGAAACCGCTTCTACGCTTCCGTCCTCTGCATATGCAATGTGCTGGGGGTAGGTATCAAGCCATGTCCATGCGCCTTCAGACTCTCCCACAGGAATAAATGTGAAGAAATCGCTGATTTCTTCCATCATTTTAACTT
This sequence comes from Clostridia bacterium, assembly GCA_030535815.1. Lineage (GTDB taxonomy): Bacteria > Bacillota > Clostridia > CAKSNL01 > HGM11501 > HGM11501. The sequence goes on along the minus strand of JAUNRD010000151.1, from coordinate 824 downwards.
CCTCGGGATCTTCGGAATTTAAGCAGAGAGGATCATAGTTCTCAGGCAGATTGCTTCCGAAAAGGAGGGGCTTTCCGTTCCAGTTAAACCAGAGGTCGGAATATTTACCGTCCTTAAAATAGTTAAGGTAAAGCATCTTGAGCTGATTACGTCTGTAGTCAACATTCGGGCTCCAGGAATCGAAATAGCAGATTTTAGGAGCATTTACACCTGACTCCCTTGCATCGTGGAACGCCTCGTAAATTGTGGCAAGAGCGTTTGCAAAGCAGTTGTCGTTATTTGTAAAGTCAAAGAAAATTACGTCAACGCCTGCGTTTTTAAGCATAACGGCGTGCTTTCTGTATACCCAGTAATCTGTGCTTGAATAAAATCCCAATAAAGGCTCGGACCAGAAGGATTTTTTAGTTTCCCAGATGGGATGGAAATAATCATCCTTTGCCTCGGGTGCCTGCTTTATCTTTTCAGAGGGAATCTGAACGCCAAGCTGGTCTGCCTGGGTGTGCCATATCCAGTAAAACATACCGGTATATTTTTCGCCCTTTACGTCGCCAGCTTCTTCATAATCGGCAACAGCTCTGCCGTAATCGTCTACCGCTACCCATGTATCGTGGTAGGTATCGATTATTTTGCTTTCGGGAACAGGCTCATAAGGCTTGCTTTCAACCACTTCGGAAGAAAATACCACAGATGTTACCGTAGCATAATCGTGATGAGAGTAGTTGGAAAGAAGATATACATCGTGTACGCCTTCTGTTTTTTCAATCGCTCCCTTAAATTCGGTGGCTCCGCCCTTATTGATATGGATGTAGCCGATTGCCTTACCC
>JAUNRD010000150.1 GCA_030535815.1 Clostridia bacterium | reverse complement strand
GCCTTCACCGTTAAGGGTGAAATATCTCTTACCGGTACCTTCATCTGTAGATGCTTTCTGTGCCCAGATAACACCGCCGTTACCCTGAACCATCTGAGTGGTTGCACTTCCGAGAACTGCTCCGTCTCCTAAAGTTACGCCACCTGTTGAAAGGTAGAAGAATCCGTAGTTGTTTGTTGTGGTGTTGTTTCTGTAAATATTAATGTTCTCAAATGTTACCTTTGTATCTGATTTCACATAAACACAGTTGGTTCCTGCAACATTTATTCCGCAGATAAGATCATTTCCGTCACCGTCGATAGTGATGTTTTTACCTGTGCCGAATACCAAAGCATCCGTATATGTAATATCGGTAAGAAGCGTAATTGTCTGTCCGTCTGTTGCCGCATTGATTGCTTCCTGGAGTGTCGCATATCCTTCTTTTCCGATTTTTACAACATCGCCATCTTCAATGGACGGTGCATCGCTTTTTGCCGTAATTACAACATCGGAATCTCCTGCTGTATAAACCGTCTTTACCGCAGTTTCATCCGAAAAGCTTCCGCTTTCAGCTTCCCATGCGGAAAATGCCACATCGGCAGAAAGTGTTGCCTGCAGTGGTACCATATCCCCTTCCTGCATATAGATATGGGTATTGGCGTATGTAGCGGTTTTTGCCGTATTCATAAAATTAATGTCTTCTATGCCGTTTCCTGCTTCTAATTCTACTTTGCGGATTTTGGAATCTTCAAGTCGCTTTACGCTGAAGCTGTCCATAATGAAAGAACCGTTTGCCTTTTGCAAAAGTGTGAATCGGTCAGGCACTTTGGCATTGAGCAGATTATGTGTATTCTCTGTGGGAACAATACCGGAATAGTCATCCATTACCACATACTGCTTTCCGTTTTCTATATCCATTATAAATTCAGCCTTGTGATGATTTCCGTCATCAAGCTGTCCTAAATTGTAGACATACTGTGCAGCTCCGTCGCCATAAACTCTCATATAATTGCTTGTATGATAAAGAATTGCCACGGTATCAGCAGCACGCTTGAAATGCCCATCAAATCCGCCTGTGTTTGCAGTTTCCGTAAAGCCATAGCTTACGGATAATGCATTTTCGGAAACATCGGTTGCCAAAGGAATATCATAGGTCACCTTTTCAGACTTTGAAAGCTGGATACCCACACCCTCTGTAAGAACGAAATCGCTGTCTGTTGCAAAGGCAGTAAGCTCAAACTCTTCCTCTGTCATTGCGGCAAAGTTATAGTCGCCGGAAGTAATTGCAGTTTCTCTGAAGTATGCATATACTTCGGTATCCTCTGTAAACTCATATGAAAGGAGTTCGTCTTCTGAAAATCTTTCAGAGTCAATCTTGAAATATGCACATGCTGTATTTGATTTTGCTTCATATGAAGGAAGTGCAGCCAAAGCTTCGCCATCCATAACAGCCATAACAGCTTCTTCATCAAAGGGAGCTAAATCATTACCGTTTTTGAAGGTTACCGAAAAAGCACCGATTGTAACATCAACACTTCCCGAAACCTCAAGATAGTTTTCGCTTTCCTCTGCCTTATAATAAACGGTATAAATTCCGCTCTCCGTTGCTTTAGGAAGTTCCGAAGAAAAGTCATCGCCTGTAAGAGAATATAACATTTCTCCCTCTGCTATGCTTCCTTCAGTTATAAGCACCTGCTCTTCACCATTGTATATTAAAGCATTCGCTGTGGGTGCTGTAAATTCAGGAGCTACCTTTGCTATTGTAACAGTAATTGCTTCTTCAACGAGAACTTCGCCATCTGTAATTCTGTAATAAACAGTATATTCTCCGGCATTTGTTGCCACGGGAATTGCATCACTGAATTCTTCTCCGTCAAGAGAATATTCCATAATACCGATATCGGTGCTTCCCTCTATTACAAGTTCCTGTTCTTCCCCTGTGTATTTAAGGCTCTTTAATGCCTTGGGTGCTGTATAGTTTGCATCTTCGTTGGTAAATGTGATTTTCATACCGGGAAGTGCCTCTGCCCAGTCAGCAACAACTGTAGGATCATCGGGATATACATCATACATACCTGCCACAAGGTCGTTTTCACGAACCTCTGTGTAATCTGCTCCGGTTATCCACGTACGCACGTCGTCAATGGCATAGCTGTCAGGATTAGTCCATATCCATTTTGGGGTAGGCCATAAGAAAAAGTCCGCATCAACCGCATCATAAACGTTCTGCTTTGTTCCCGACTGCCCGTGATGAGCCATCTGCACATAATCGCTCTTTAATTCTTCGCCGTAAGTTTCAACAAGGCGGTTACCCGAGTGAATGTATGCATCGTTAAGGAACATCACGGTTTTATCTGCCGCATGCATTCTTAAAATCAAGGAAGTGTTGTTTAATTCAGTCGTTCCGTCAGCTTCATCCCAGGTCTGCATTATTTCAAACCTTACACCGTCTATATTAATATCAAGACCTTCACTTATGGCAGTTGCATTTACCACTGCACCGTTAATGTCATCATAATAGGTGTTATCAACATCAATTTCATTGACTTCGGCATAGTTTTCAAGTCCTGCCTTAAGCGCTTCAAAATACTGATTCCCTACAAGGATTTCTTCCCAGATAGTTCCCGTTTCACCGTAGGGTGGAAAATCGAAATAAAAGTTATTTATCTTGTAGTTAGATTCCTCGTTGTACTCATTAAGCATTTTTGCAAGTTCATAATAGTGGTCCTGATGAGCGTGGGATAAAAACCAGGCTTCAACCTCAAAGTATTCGCCCTCTCCTACCCCTGCTATGGCACGAAGTGCTGCCGGAAGATAAGGATCAAAATCCCTTCCTGCTCCGTCAATACCTCCGTCAATAACGATGAGCTTACCGTTATCTGTTTTAATAACGTATGACTCCATCAGGCTCTGACTTTCGGGAGCAAGCTGATAAAGCTCTACTTTAGTACTCGCAACAAGTTCATTTGCCGATACGTTTATAGAAACGCAGGACAAAATCATAACCATTGCCAGCACCATTGAAATGAATTTACGCATATCTTTTCTCCTTCCTTGGGCTATACAGCCCCATATTGACTATATTTTAACATATAAATCAATCCAATTCCTTAACTTTTTTGTCATCTTACCCTTATTTCTTAGTTTTTTTATCTTTTTTTACAAGGAAAGCGACAACAAAACTTTACCGGGCTTTATATCTATTTTGTTAATTAATTTTACAAATTCCCACTTTTTGCTTGATTCTTTTAAAAAATAGGTTATACTGTTATTAGTATACCATAATAAAGTGTCTTTTTTCAAGGACAAAAGGACATTTTTTCGGTACTTTTGTGCACGATATAAAAATCCCGAAAGGAATGATAATATGGATTTAGGTTACAAAAACAAAAACGGTTGGGCTGATGCCGATCACAGTGCAGTTTTCGACTTTGCCGAAGGCTATAAAGAGTTTTTGAACAGCGGTAAGTCCGAGCGTGAAATAGTAAAGGAAGCTCTCCGCATTGCAAAAAACGAAGGCTTTGTTGATATTACTGAAAAAGACGAGCTTCTTCCCGGTGACAAAATTTATTCCGTTAACCGGAACAAAGGCTTAATGCTTGCGGTTATGGGCAAAGAGCCTTTAAGAAAGGGCTTCAACCTTGTGGGAGCTCACGTGGATTCTCCCCGTCTTGACTTAAAACCTAACCCCCTGCTTGAAGAAAGCGGTCAGGCGTTAATGAAGACCCATTATTACGGCGGAATAAAGAAGTACCAGTGGACCACCATTCCTCTTATGCTCACAGGGGTTGTTATAAAGAAGGATGGTACAAAGATTGATGTTTCTGTCGGTAAGGATACCGATGATTTCTGCTTTACCATTTCAGACATTCTTCCCCACCTTGCGGGAGATCAGATGGGCAGAAATTTAGGCAATGCCATAGGCGGTGAAGATTTAACTGTTTTGGTTGGCGGCATTCCCCTTGTTGAGGGCGATTCACAGAGCGTTAAGAAGGCAATTTTAACTATTCTTCACGATGATTACAACATTGACGAAGAAGAGTTTTTAACAGCAGAGCTTGAGTTCACTCCCGCTTTCCCGGCAAAGGATGTAGGCTTTGACAAGAGCTTTGTGGGAGCCTATGCTCAGGATGACAGAGTTTGCGCTTATGCTGCGCTTCAGGCTATACTTGACATCAATTCTCCCGATAAGACTGCAATATGCCTTCTCGTTGACAAGGAGGAGGTTGGCTCTATGGGTGTTACCGGTATGAAATCAAAGTATTTTGAAAATATGATTGCCGATATGATTGATATGTCCGACGAATATTCAGAGCTTTTTGTCCGCCACGCATTTTCAAATGCAACCTGCCTTTCCGCAGATGTATGCGCCGCATTTGACCCCAACTTCCCCTCTCCCTTTGAAAAGCAGAATACCCCCTATGCAGGATGCGGTATTTCCTTTATGAAATACACAGGCTCCCGCGGTAAGGGCGGTTCATCCGATGCTACGGCAGAGCTTTTTGCATCCATTGTAAAAATTATGGATGACAATAAAATATGCTGGCAGACAGGCGAGCTTGGCAAGGTTGACGGCGGAGGTGGCGGAACAATCGCACAGTATACCGCAAACCTCAATATGGATACAATTGATGCCGGCGTTCCAGTGCTTTCCATGCACTCTCCTTTTGAGGTTGTTTCAAAGCTCGACTTATATGAGTCCTACAGAGCATACAGAGCTTTTTATCAGAGCAATTCAAAATAATAAAAAGCCGTCCACAGGACGGCTTTTCTGTTTGTTTTAACATTTATCTATGTAAATGTATCTATAGGTAATACAAAAGTGAAGGTGGCTTTCGCCACCTTTATCAAAACAGCCACGAGGGCATATTACGCTCTCTTCTTTCCTCTGCCGGTTCCTCTTTTTCTTCAGGAACTTTGGCTATTTCCTCAGGTGCTTCTTCATAAGCCTCGGGAATAACCTCGACAGTTTCTTTCTTTTTTTCAGCCTTTTTCTTTGCGGGCGTCTTTTTCGCAGTCTTCTTAATCTTTTCGGGCTTTACATCTTCGGCTTCTTCTGGAAGAATAATATCATCTATGTCGAATGAAGGCATCACTTTTCCGCCAAGCAGAGAATTTATAATATCAAGCAGTTCCTTCTTCCCTTCCTTTGAAATGCTGTAATAAGTCCACTTGCCTTCTCTTCTTGCATCAACAATCCCCGAATCGCATAATATTTTCATATGATGGGAAAGTGTGGGCTGAGTAACAGACAGCGTTTCCAGAAGTTCTCCTGCGTTTTTTTCTCCGTTCTTCAATTCATTTAAAAGCTTTAAGCGGTTTTCGTCCCCAAGTGCTTTGAACATTTCCGCCATAAGAATATATTTAGATTTCAAAAAATCACACCCTTTATATTATAATACACCATATATTCAAGTTTGTCAATATGTTCTTATATGTATTTTTTTATTGCTTTTTTCTTTCTTTAGTGGTATAATTATATATTAATCGGTTATTTTTAAAAACGG
>JAUNRD010000149.1 GCA_030535815.1 Clostridia bacterium | reverse complement strand
GATTTTCTCGGAAAAGCAAAGGAATTTTCCGAAAAGATGAATCCTTCCATAAGTGACAAAATCGAAGTAAGTTTAAGCAAAAACTATGAAAGTCTCTATAATACTGAGTATTCTTATAAGCTTACGCACAAGGAGAACGGAATTCCTGTTTACGGAAATACAGGAAGCCTGACACTTTCTGCTGACGGAGAAACTTTAACCAATTACTATCTTACTTTCAGCGAAGGATTTTCGTATAAAAATCCCGAGAACGCCATCAGCAGGGAAGAGGCTGAAAAAGCCTATGCGGATGAACTGGGAATGGTTCTTTCCTACAAGGCAGAGTATGACGGAAGAAGCCGCAAGGCATATCTTTCTTATATTCCGGAAAAAACCTACGGCACATATATAGATGCATTTTCCGGAAAGGCAACCGAACCGGCAGAAGAACTGTCGGAGATGTTTTCGGATGCTGTGACGGAGGAAGCGGCAGCAGATAAGGCAGCCGGATCGCTTAATTCTGCAAATCGTTTTTCCGAGGCTGAACTTAATGAATTTTCCAAGCTTGAAAATCTTATATCCAAGGAAGATGCGGAAAAAATAATCAGAGATCTGAAAATTTTAAGAAACGACAAGGCTAAGGTTAAAAATATTTCCACAAGTCGCGACTACTATGATGAAAATAAGTATTATTATTCCATGAGCTTTGAAGGCGAAGACTATTATTATGCCAGCGCGAAAATAGATGCCGTAACCGGTAAGGTATTAAACTTCTATCAGGATTCCGAATATAAGGAAGTGCCGGAAGATGATAAGGAAAAGATGGATAAAAAAATTAAAGGCTATCTTGCAATCCTTTGTCCGGGCGAAACAGGTGATGATAAAGAATACAGAATGACAGGCGAAAATGACAATATCACAAGTCGCAGATTCATACGTCATATTAATGATATTCCCTACGACAATGATACCGTAAGAATTGAAGTAAGCGGTTCTGACGGAAGCTTAAGAAGCTATTCTTACTCAAAAACAGAAATGGAATTTCCTGCTCCCGAGGGAATAATAACGGAATCTGAGGCAGCCGATAAGATGTTTGATATGGTAGATTACGAAATGTATTACTATCCTGTCCGCGATAAGGACGGCAAGAGCGTAAAGACATATCTTTTCTATATGATGAATGAAACAGCAGAAATTGACGCTTTTACCGGAGAACGGAAAAACGGCTATGAAAAGCTTGAAATTCCTGAATATACGGATATAGAGGGACATTTTGCGGAAGATGCAATAAAAGTGCTCAAGCGCTTTGGTATAGGTTTTGCTGAAAGTGAATTCCGCCCGGATGACATAATAACACAGAAAGACTTTATAAGCCTCCTTACTTATGCGGTAAAAAGATATACAACAATAATTCTTGCAAAGGATTATGATGCGGAGGGAGCATATAACAGTGCATTCAGCTATGATATTCTCTCGAAAGAAGAGAGAAATGACGATGCTGAAGTAAAGAGGAGCGATGCGACAATTTACTTTATAAAGGCATTGGATCTTTCTGAAATAGCATCACTTCCCGGAATATATAATTGCCCCTTCAGCGATGTTACTGAAAAGGTGGGATATGTAAGTATCCTTTACGGACTTGGTGTTGTAAAGGGGGATGGAACAGGTCTTTACAATCCGGAAAGAGGCGTGAGCCGCGGCGAAGCTGCAGTTATGATTTATAACTATCTTGCAAGATAAAGTTCTTCAATAAATTTTATATGATAACAGCAAGTAAACATTCTCATACTGTTTTTCTCCTTATTAAAGGGATGTGCCTTTGGCACATCCCTTTAATCTTGACTAAAAGCGTTATTTGTGATAAAATCAATTAATATGAAAAGGAGTGCGTGAAATGGATAGAATAACCAGCTTTTCTGTGGATCACGATTTTATTGATCCCGGAATTTATGTGTCAAGAATAGACGGGGACATTACCACCTACGATTTAAGGACAAGAAAGCCCAACGCAGGAGACTATATGGATAACATTACAATGCATACAGTGGAGCATATGTTGGCAACATATTTCAGAAATTCAGAAATAAAGGATGATGTTATCTATTTCGGGCCTATGGGATGCCAGACGGGCTTTTACCTTCTTTTAAGAAATGCCGACAACGAGAAAACTTTAGCGGTACTGAAGGATTGCCTTTCAAAGGTTTTAAGCTATGAAGGTAAGGTTTTCGGGGCAGAAAGAAAAGAATGCGGAAACTATGAAAACTTAAACCTTGATGCGGCAAAGGTTGAATGCAGGAGATATCTTTCTGCTCTCAATGAAAAAGAGCAGACATTTACTTACGAAAAAACACTTTAAGGAGAAGGCTATGATTCAGAAAGCTGATATTGGAATAATTTGTGCAATGGAAGTGGAGCTTAATAAAATAAGCGAAGCTATGGGAATAAAACTGAAAAAAGAAATAAGCGGAGTTGAGTTTTTATACGGCACTCTTGAAGGTAAAAACGTAGTATGTGCCGTTTGCGGAGTGGGCAAGGTTTTCGCTGCAATTTGTACGGAGGCTATGATACTTAATTTCGTTCCCGGGGTTATTGTAAATTCAGGCGTTGCAGGAGGGCTTTCTGAAAGCCTTTCTATATGCGATGCGGTTGTGGCTGAAAGCTTAGTGCAGCACGATATGGATACATCACCCTTAGGTGATCCTGTGGGGCTTTTATCCGGAATCAACGTAGTAAATATTCCATGCGATAAAAGGGCGGGAGAAGTGCTTAAAAAATCGGCAGAAGAGCTTTCAATCCATACAGAAACCGGAGTAATTGCAACGGGTGATCAGTTTATATCCGGCAACGAGAAAAAAGAGTGGCTTAAAAAGAACTTTGATGCAAAAGCCTGCGAAATGGAAGGCGGCGCCGTTGCCCATGTGTGCTATGTAAATAAAGTAAAATGTGCGGTGCTTCGAACCATTTCCGACGGCGGGAATGACGATGCAAAAATGGACTTTCCCGCTTTCTGCAAAAAGGCATCTGATGTATCAAGCGAAATAATGAAGAGATTTGTGAGGGAATACAATGACTGACGAAAAGATTTTAAGAATAAACGAGCTTTCTAAAAAAGCGAAAACCGTAGGCCTTACCGAAGAGGAAAAGGCAGAGCAGAAACGTCTTCGTGATGAATATATCGCAGGATTTCGCGCTTCTCTTCAGAGAGAGCTTGATAACACCTACATCAAAAATCCCGACGGAAGCGTAGTAAAAATCAAGAAAAAAGCGGACAAAAAAAGCTGAGCGTTGCTCAGCTTTTTTATTGCCCTTATTTAATTTCATCAAGGTCGTAGGGGGTTGTCTGATATACGAAATAGTTAAGCCAGTTTGAGAAAAGCAAATTGGCGTGGGATCTCCAGGATACATTGGGCGCGTTTTCAGGATTGTCATCGGGAAAATAGTTTTTGGGAACAGCTATGTCATCGCCCTTTGCTATATCTCTGTCATATTCCTTTTTCAATGTATCTGCATCGTATTCAAGATGGCCTGTTACAAAAATCTGTCTGCCCTTGTCGGTGGTTATGATGCAAACGCCGGTTTCTTCGGAGGAGGCTAATATTTTTAATGCATCAACCTTTTCGACATCTGCTCTTTCTACCGTAGTATATCGGGACTGGGGAACCATAAAGGTATCGTCAAAGCCACGAAGAAGCATTGAGTTTTTATAATCCGCCCTGTGGGGATAAATACCAAAAAGCTTTTTATCAAGGTTTATTTTATTAATGCCGTAGTGATAATAAAGCCCCGCCTGTGCACCCCAGCAGATGTGAAGGGTGCTGGTAACGTGAGTTTTGCTCCACTCCATAATTTCGCAAAGCTCATCCCAGTAATTAACCTCCTCGAAAGCCATAAGCTCAACGGGAGCACCGGTTATTACCATTCCGTCAAACTTCTGATTTTTAATCTCGTCAAAGGTTTTGTAAAAGCTAAGCATATGAGCGCTGTCAACGTGAGTTGCTTTATGCGTTGCTGTCTGAAGAAGCTCCATCTCCACCTGAAGGGGGCTGTTACCGAGTAATCTTGCAAACTGTGTTTCGGTAACAATTTTTGTAGGCATAAGGTTCAAGAGCAATATTTTAAGGGGACGGATGTCCTGGGTTACGGCACGGGTTTCGTTTATAACGAATATGTTTTCGTTATGAAGCGTTTCCGTTGCCGGAAGCCCGTTTGGTATTTTAATAGGCATAAATTCACCTCATTACAACTGAGCCAAAGCCTGCTCTATATCGGCTATTATATCGTCAACATTTTCGATACCTACAGACATTCTGATAAGGTCGGAGCTGATGCCAGCATCGATAAGCTGCTGATCTGTAAGCTGACGGTGGGTGGTTGATGCAGGATGAAGCACGCTTGTTCTTGCGTCAGCAACGTGAACAACGATTGCGGCAAGTTTTAAGCTGTCCATAAACTTGACAGCCGCTTCTCTTCCGCCCTTTATGCCAAAAGAGATAACGCCGCAGCTTCCCTTGGGAAGATATTTTTCAGCCAGCGCATAGTCGGGGCTGGAGGGAAGCTTGGGATAGTTAACCCAGGAAATTTTATCGTTTGCTTCAAGATATTTTGCAACCGCCAGAGCATTTTCTGAATGACGCTCCATACGAAGGGGGAGAGTCTCTAAATTCATATTGAGTAAAAATGCATTGATGGCAGAGGGAAGAGCACCGAAGTCTCTCATAAGCTGAACTCTTGCCTTGGTTATGTAAGCAGCCTTGCCGAAATCGGCAACGTACTTAACGCCGTGATAGGATTCGTCGGGCTCGCACAATTCGGGGAACTTTCCGTTATCCCAGTTGAAATTACCGGAATCAACGATTACACCGCCGACAACCGATGCGTGGCCGTCCATGTACTTGGTGGTGGAGTGGGTGATTATGTCGCATCCAAACTCAAAGGGACGGCAAAGTATTGGGGTTGCAAAGGTGTTGTCCACAACAAGCGGAACGTTGTGCTTATGGGCAAGCTTTGCAAAACGCTCGATATCAAGAACGGTCAATGCGGGGTTTGCAATTGTCTCACCGAAAACAAGACGTGTGTTTTCGTCAAACTGAGCTTCAATTTCCTCGTCTGTCATATCCTGGGTTACGAAACGTACTTCGATGCCCATTCGCTTTATGGTAACTGCGAAAAGATTGATTGTTCCGCCGTAGATGGAGGAAAGGCAGACAAAGTTCTGACCTGCGGATGTGATGTTTAATACCGCCATAAGGCTTGCAGCCTGGCCTGATGTGGTGCAAAGAGCACCAACGCCGCCCTCCAGATCTGCGATTTTTTCCTCAACCGCACTTACAGTGGGGTTTGATATTCTTGAATACATATGGCCGTCAGCCTTTAAGTCAAAGAGCTTGCCTAAATGCTCTGACGAATCATATTTATATGTAGTGCTCTGATAAATGGGGAGAACCCTGGGCTCTCCGTTCTTGGGGGTGTAACCTGACTGGATACACTTGGTTTCTATTTTATAATCTGACATAATAAAACCT
>JAUNRD010000148.1 GCA_030535815.1 Clostridia bacterium | reverse complement strand
GGTTATGTACTTAAACGGAGAAATGGCACTTACTATCAAGAAAAAGAAATCTGAATAATAAAAAAATAAAACTGCCATCTGAACTAAATGAGGTTCACTTCAATTGGCGGTTTTATTTTTTTATTTGGCTTGTATTTTCCATTAGCGTATGATATAATTAATATCAGCATAAAGCTTTCGGAGGATAACTATGGCTTTTATAAAACATTTTGTGACGATAACACGCCACAGACACGAGGTAATTAAAAATTGCTTTAAGGCGGGAATAGGCTTTCAGGGATTGTTTCACGATTTATCAAAATACAGTCCGACAGAGTTTATTCCATCGGCCCGTCTTTATCAGGGAAATAGAAGCCCTAACGAGCGGGCAAGGGAACTTTACGGCTATTCGGAAGCCTGGATGCACCACAAAGGGAGAAACCGCCACCATTTTGAATATTGGACAGACCTTAATATGGAAACAAAGCGTTATGAGAGCGTGCCTGTGCCGGATAAATATATAGTTGAAATGGTGTGCGATCGCATTGCCGCATCGAAAATTTATAAAAAGGGAGAGTATACCGATTCTTCACCTATCGAGTATCTTTTACGCGGTGCGGATAAAAACAATATGCATATAGATACCTACGAAAAGCTTTGCTATCTTTTAACCTATCTTAAGGATAACGGCGAAAAGGAACTTTTTAAGCTTTTAAGAAAGAAGAAAATAGTTGTTCCCGGAAAAGAATAAAAAAGCTGAACACCCGTCGGGTGTTCAGCTTTTTCGTTATTTTTTTCGTTATTCGTTTTCGCAAGAACAGTCCGTCTGGACCTCGCACTTGTTGGGAGGGAAAAATTCCTCAATGGGGAAGGATAAATCCCTGAACATATCGCAAGGGTCCTGGGGAGAGCCTTCCTCATTGTGGCAGGCAGAATCGGGAATACAGAAGCTTGTTGCAGGAACGGAAAGCTGAACCTCACGCTCCAGACGTACCATCAGGAAAAGTCCCAGGGTAACGTAGATGTTTTTGCCCTCTACGGTGTCGCCGATTGCTCCTTCAAAAACTCTCTGTACACAGTCGGGAACGGCAGTTACATCAGAATCACATGTCGGGATTGAATCTCCGTTTAATACAAGAGTGTCAAGTACCATGGGGTCAACCACTTCAATTACGGCGTTGGGCATATTTGTCTTTTTCCAGGTTGAGAAATCAAAGCTGTCTTCTTTATACTTTGACTGGAAAATTTTTGCCTCTCCGGTGGAACCGAAAAGTACCACCTTCTTATCAAACATAGCAAGACCGTCAACGGCTACGGGACGGCGAAGTCCTGTGTAGGCGTTCAATTCCACGCGGAAGTAAAACTTTAAGTTTACCGTGTAATAGCCCTTGTGAAAGGGAAGGGAATCCACATCGGAATAAATCCAGATAACCTCCGCCTTTTCGGCGGTGATTTTACTTGCGGAATCAATTATTCCCTGGCTTTCGGGACTTATGTAAACCCTTAAATTTTCGAGACATTCCTTGGCTCTGCAGGAATCGTAAATCTGAGATGCGTTTATGCAGACGTTTTCCGTGCACGAAGAACATTCTGTTGCAGATAAAATTTTATCGTCCATAAAAATCCTCCTTTTATATGGGGCAAATTGTAAAGCTGCTCCTTTTCAATACATCTTATGAAAAAAATAAAAAAATGTGAAAAAAATTATTGACAAATAAAAAATAGTGTGCTATAATTCAAAAAAATCAATAATAAAGACTGTGACGAAGACGGTCGTACATCTGAGTTTTCAGAGAGTCTGCGTAAGGTGCGAGCAGATAACAGGATGATACAATGACCCATCACTTCCGAGTCGGAGGGCTGAATAAAAAGTAAGCTTCTCCCGAGAATGCTGCGTCAGTGCATAGGGCTTGTTGGAGCCTGAAGAGTGGTGCGAAAGCACAAATTGAGTGGTACCGCGGGTAATGTAACTCGTCTCAAGTATGAGACGGGTTTTTTTGTTTTTACTTAGCTTAAAATTGAAAATTTTCAATATATAAAAAAATTTTATGAGGTGATTACATGAACAGCAAATTAAAAGAAATTGCACTCCGTGTGAAGGAGCTTCGCGAAATTAAGGGCTATACTACAGCCGAAATGGCAAGCTTTGCGGATGTGACAGAGGCAACATACCTTTCCTTTGAAAAGGGAGAGTCGGATTTCGGGTTCACCTTTATTTATAAGTGCGCCCAGGCTTTCGGCGTAGAAATTAAGGATCTTTTAGAGGGTTCGAGCCCCATGCTTTCCTTGTACAACTATGTGAAAAAGGGAGAGGGAATGCCCATCGAAAGAAAATCGGGCTTTTACTATCAGCATCTTGCACCTTCCTTCAAAAATAAAACTGCTGAACCTTTCTTAGTTAAAATACCTTATATCGAGGGCGAAACATCTTATTCCTCCCACGCAGGTCAGGAGCTTGACATCGTTGTATCGGGAAGACTTAAGATAACAATAAACGAGCGTACGGAAATTTTAGAGCCCGGCGACAGCATTTACTATGACAGCAGCGCGCCCCACGCTCTTTCCGCAATGGATAACGCACCCTGCGAAATTTATGCAATTGTAATGGCGGGCGAGGAAAAGGCGGAAGCTGAGAAAAAGACCGTTACCGTAAGAAAGAGCACCGGAAAAACCGTGGCAGACGACTTTATCGACTGCGTAACAAACGAAAACGGCGTGCTTCAGAAGATAAGCTTCAAAAATGCGGATAAGTTCAACTTTGCCTTTGACTGTGTTGATGCAATTGCTGATAAAACTCCCGACAAGACCGCTATGATGTGGGTGTCAGGGGACGGAGTGGACAGACGCTTTACCTTCGGTGATATGAAGAAATATTCCAATATGACCGCAAACTACTTTGAAAGCCTCGGCATAAAGAGGGGCGACACCGTAATGATTGTTCTTAAGCGTCATTATCAGTTCTGGTTTACAATGCTTGCCCTTCATAAAATCGGTGCGATAACAATTCCCGCCACAAATCAGTTAGTTGAACACGACTTTGAATACCGCTATAAGGCTGCTGGCGTTGCGGCAGTTATCTGTACCGCTGACGGTGAGGTATCAGACCACGCGGCAAAGGCGGCAGAAGGCAGAAACATCACCAAAATTATGGTGGGCGGATGTAAGGACGGATGGCACGACTTTAACGCCGAAATGGAAAAATGCTCCGACGTTTATGAGCGCACTGAAAATTCACCCTGCGGCGATGACACAATGCTTATGCTCTTTACCTCAGGTACAACGGGCTATCCCAGAATTGCGGCACACTCCTATAAGTATGCACTGGGCCACTACATCACAGCTAAATACTGGCACAATGTAAATCCCGACGGACTGCACTTTACCATTTCCGACACCGGTTGGGGTAAGGCTCTCTGGGGTAAGTTCTACGGTCAGTGGCTCTGCGAAGCAGGTGTATTCACCTATGACTTTGACCGCTTCAAGTCAGAAGAAATTCTTCCCATGTTTGCAAAATACAACATCACAACCTTCTGTGCACCTCCCACAATGTACCGCTTCTTTATAAAAGAAGATTTGTCTAAGTATGACTTGTCTTCCATCGAATATGCGACAACAGCAGGTGAGGCGTTAAATCCCGAGGTAAGCAATAAGTTCCACGAGGCTACAGGTCTTACAATTATGGAAGGCTTCGGTCAGACGGAAACAACCCTTGCAATCGGTAACCTTGTGGGCACACAGCCGAAGCTTGGCTCTATGGGACTTCCCAGCCCTCTTTACGATGTAACCCTTCTTGATGCGGACGGCAAGGAATGTGCACCCGGTGAAGCAGGAGAAATCTGCATCAGAACAAGTGAAGAAGTGCCCGCAGGACTCTTCAAGGGCTACTATCTTGACGAGGCTAAGACAAAGGAAGCCTGGCACGACGGCTACTATCACACCGGCGATCAGGCAACAAGGGACGAGGAAGGCTACTTCTTCTATGTGGGCAGAATCGACGACGTTATAAAGTCCTCCGGCTACAGAATCGGCCCCTTCGAAATCGAAAGCGTAATAATGGAGCTTCCCTATGTTCTTGAATGTGCAATCACCGCAGTACCCGACGAAATCAGAGGTCAGATTGTAAAGGCTACAATCGTTTTAGTAAAGGGCAAGGAAGGCACAGATGAGCTTAAGAAGGAAATTCAGGAATATGTAAAGAAGAGAACCGCTCCTTACAAATATCCCAGAATCGTTGATTTTGTGGCAGAGCTTCCCAAAACCATCAGCGGTAAGGTAAGACGAGTAGAAATAAGAGAAAACGATAAAAACAGAAAATAAGATAAAGGGATGCTTTTGCATCCCTTTTATGCTGTGGAAAGGTTATTTATGCAAGGGTCAGAGTTTTTGTTGACATCAGAGATAGGAAAGAGTATAATGACTTTGTATGATTTTGCTGCATTTTGTAAAAAAGACACACAGTAAGGGGGATATAAAGTGGCGATATTTAAATGTAAAATGTGCGGAGGAGCGCTTGAAATTACGGGTAGCGAAAGCGTAATCGAGTGCGAATACTGCGGAACAAAGCAGACTCTTCCAAAATTAGATGATGAAAAAAGAGCAAACCTTTATGACAGAGCAAACCATTTTCGCCGTAATAACGAATTTGACAAGGCGATGGGAATTTATGAGCAGATTTTAAACGAGGACAATACCGATGCCGAGGCATACTGGTCACTGGTGCTCTGCCGTTATGGTATTGAATATGTGGAAGATCCTGCAACAAAAAAGAGAGTGCCCACGGTAAACAGGGCACAGTTTACCTCAATTTTCGATGATGAAGACTATAAGTCTGCACTTTTAAATGCTGACAGCTTGCAGAAAGCAATTTACGAGGCAGAGGCTAAGACGATAAACGAAATACAAAAGGGAATTCTTGAAATATCGGGAAAGGAAGAGCCCTTTGACGTTTTCATCTGCTATAAAGAAACGGATGCATCGGGAAGAAGAACGCCGGATTCCGTACTGGCAACAGATTTATATCATCAGCTTACACAGGAAGGCTTTAAAGTTTTCTTTTCAAGAATTACTCTGGAAGATAAATTGGGACAAGAATACGAACCCTACATATTTGCGGCATTAAATTCTTCAAAGGTAATGGTTACCCTCGGTACAAAACCTGAGTATTTCAAGGCGGTATGGGTTAAAAACGAATGGAGCCGTTATCTTGCATTAATTAAAAAGGGCGAAAAGAAGATGCTTATCCCTGCCTATAAGGATATGGATCCCTATGATTTGCCGGAGGAATTTTCCCACCTACAGGCGCAGGATATGGCAAAGCTTGGCTTTATGCAGGACTTAATCCGTGGCATAAAGAAAATTATTGCATCAGATGTTGATGGAAATCCAGAGATTGTGATTAATAAAAAAACGGGTATTTTAGTGCCAGCAAGAGATGCCAAAAAGTTGGCGGAGGCGATGACTTGGATGTTAGAAAATGAACAGGAGGCAAAAAGGATGGCACAAAATGTTAGAAAATATTATGAAGAGAATTTT
>JAUNRD010000147.1 GCA_030535815.1 Clostridia bacterium | reverse complement strand
TCAGCATCTAAAATAAGCTGTCTGTTTTTTTCAACCGCAACTTTTAATTTTTCCATAAAAACACCTCTTTTATATTTTAAGAAAATCCCCTTATCTATCATTAATCTCTGACAACGCCTGCAGCTCTTGCTCCGCCGAATTCGCCGTTTTCATCGGCAAATCCAAAGGAGTAAAGTGCTCCGTCAACTGTAAATTTAATTCTGAACACCGTATCTTCAAGCTCCGCTACGGAAAAACCGTCAAAAACAACTTGAGCTTTTGTACTGTCTCCGCTGAATGTATGAGCCGCTTTGATTAATTTTCCGTCTTCTGAAAGAATTTCAACCTTGACTATTCCCGATGCATTTAAGTACATAGCTGTTTTATTATTAAAGCAAAGCTTTCTTGTTAAAAGCTCTCCGTTTCCTTCCATAGATACAAATCCGTCTCTTCTGAGTTTCGCAAGTCCTGTTGCACCATTTGCATACATTCCGCTCAAGTGACCTTCAACCTCTGTTTTTTTAGACTCGTCGCCGGCAAATCCTATATAATAAATCCATAGCTCGTCTCCATTTATTATAGTTACGCCACCGACAGACTGTATATATCCTCTGTCCCAGTAGCCTTTATCGAAAGATGCATTGATAAAGCTTTCCCGTGATGGTCTTGAGAAGTTGTATCCGTCACGGCTGTACATAGGCATAAGCTCTGTAATTTTCGGCACTCCTGCCCTGGCACAGGTATTATTATCAGGACCATATAAAACCTGAAACATACCGAGCATTATACTTTCATAGCCCACACAGTCCACATTGTAAAGATGCGGCTTTTGTCTTATATCGGGATGAGGCAAATCGAATTCATCCACCTTCATCCAGTAATGCGCTTTTTCTTTATCCCAGGATGCGGCATCAAAAAAGTCGTCGCACTCATAATAAATACGGCTTCGTTCAAATCTTCCTTCCCATTGCTGGCTTCTTACGCTGTGTATCCATTTTTTTCTGAAAGGATTGTAAAAAATGGTGCTTCTGTCCCCGATTTCTCCGGTGTATGAAAGCTTATTAAAATGGATTCCGTCATTGCTCACCCCGATAATGCCGGGATACCGGCTTCCGGGATTTCGCATAAAGAGCTTGTAACGTTCCTCTTTCGGTGCATCATAGTCAATCCATACGGTTGTAGAATCAGGACGAAGATAGGAGGTATTGTCAGGGAATTCAATGGTGTCTGCCGCATCTTGGTGCTCATAGTGTAAAATAATATTTGTGCCATCACCTAAATCAGGCTTTGTCCAGTTAATGCCGTCCCTGGATGTTGCATAACACATATGATTGCACCAACTGCCTTCATACCACATTTTGAATATCTTTTCGTCTTCATCGTACCATACGCCTCCGCTTTTCGGGCAGGCAAGCGGAAGTCCTTCCTTCTCCCAGGGTTTATCAGGATAAAGCACAGGATTTCCCTCGTATTTTTTTGCTTTATGGTACTTCGGAATAAGATTTGTTTCTTCTATAAGAAAATCATCCACAAAAAGCTGTCGTCCATTAGATACATCTATAACCTCAGGCGGATTTTTAAGATAAGGAACATTTGTCGGTTCGGAGGGCGACTTGCAAAAATCGTTCCCGATAATAATGTTATTATACAGCTTCTCCATATATTGTCTCCTTTATTAAAATCAGTCAATATCTGCTTTTATGGCGTTATGAATATCTTCTCTCATTTTCATTACTGTGCTGTAGTCTTCATATCCGTATTTTTTCACTGTGGATATAGTTGCATCGGACAGAATAATTACATAAAGTCCGCCTTTTATATCAACGAAAACCGACTGTCCCGTATGCCCGCAGTGACCTATGCTTCCCGTTGGAAAAAGCTTTCCCGTCTGGTTATATCTTTCGTCCACATACAAAAAGCCGAGTCCGCGGGATGCAGACATTTCTTTTGTATAATTTTTTATTGCCTCGCAAAAGGTTTCTCTTTTAATTATGGGTGCACCGTAATCAAGAAGCATTTTAACATATTTTGTAACATCGGTTATGTCAGAAAAAAGACCTGCGTTTCCTGCTACGCCGCCTAAATGCCGACAGTTCATATCGTTAACTATACCCTTTTTTTCATCCTTAACATTACTGTTTACCAAATTCTTTTCTTTATCCGGTAAAAAGGAAGTATCGTTAAGCTCCAAAGGCTTTTTTACAAGCTCGTAAAATGCTTCATCAAGCCTTTTGCCAAACACTTTTTCAACTATTTTGCCAAGGAGTATATAGCCCGGGCAACTATACATAACCTCTGTACCTATGGGTTTATCCGAAGGAATTGAAAGAATGTATTTCGCAATATTATCGTTATTATTTTCGCCCATCAGCCATTTATGTCCGATTCCCATAGTATGGGTTAAAAGATTTTTTACGGTCATTTCTTTTTTATCCTCGGGAACAGGGAAAAAAGCAGATACAGGCGTATCAAAAGAAAGAAGCCCTTTATCCTTCGCAATAAAGGAAAGTGTAGTAGTAACAATTATTTTGGTTACCGATGCCATATCAAAAAGAGTAGTTTCATCAATTTCCTTATCCTTTGACCTATACAAATCAAAAAGTACTCTGTCGCCCTTTCCCACTCTTATTGCAATGTTTGAAAGATGCCCGTCAGTCATATATTTATCTATGCAAAATTCCGTGTTCTTCATAATAAACCACTTCCTTACTTTGTAGTATATCACATAAGTACGGTCATTTCAATAAAATCCCATTTGCAAAAGCATTTTCTTCTTTGTTTTTCATAGTGTTATAACCGTTACATTTTCATCGGTTTTACGGCAAATGGTATAAAGCCCTTTTATTCCGATTTTTGATTTTTCAAAAAGGAACACCGAGTGCTTTGCATTTTTCATTATTTGTTCCTTAACTCCCGTTATTTCAGGCGAAGAATCCGTAATAGCACCGTCCTCAGTTATCCCCTGGGTAGTGATAAAGGCCATATCCACATTGAGGTTTTCAGCCTGCTTTTCTGCCGATGTTCCGACCAGACACATATCGCTCTCCAAATAATCTCCGCCTATTATAAAGCAGGGAATGTGAAATTCCGATGCCGAAATAAGTGCATTTACCGAGTTTGTTATTATTTTTATATTTTCAAACTTTTTTATGTGCGGGATTATAAACTGGCTTGTGGATGAACTGTCGATGAATATGTTTAAGCCGTCTTCCAGAAATTCTGCAGCTTTTTTGGCAAGGGCTCTTTTTTCGTCTTCTTCTATATGCATACGGGAAGAAACGGGAAAGCTTTTGTTTTCCGGCAGGCACATTGCCCCGCCCCGGTATCTTTTCACATAGCCGTTTTTGGAAAGCTCCGCCAAATCCCTTCTCACCGTCATCCCCGAAACATACAAGGCAGAAGATAATTCTTTCACCGACATTTTCTTATTTTCGCATATAAGATTGAATATTTCCTTTTGCCTTTCGCTGAGTTTCATAGCATCACTCCGTTCACACAATTGTTCATTTATCAACATTTCGAACAACTATTGTGTTTATTTCTATCTTGTGTTATAGTATAGCATATAAAATAATTTAATGCAAGGAGATTTATTATGCCTCTTTTTACAATAACTCCGCTGCTTGAGCTTATAATCACCCGTACCGTGGGAATTTTAGGCCTTGGTGCAAACTTTTTATCCTTCCAGTTTAAAAAGCACAAGCAAATTTTATTTTTCAGGACAGTCAACGAAGCACTATTTATTCTGCAGTATTTCCTGCTTGGCGCATATTCAGGAGGTATCCTTAACGCCGTTGGATGCGTAAGGAACATCATTTTTACAAAGCAGGTAGAATCGGGAAAGAAAACCACGGTTTTCCAGATAATTTTCTGTGTTATATTTACTGCCTTTGGCATTCTCACCTTTGACGGAGCAAAAAGCATAATGCTTATCTTCGCAAAAGACCTTTCTACCATAGCTTACGGAAACAAAAACACAACCGTAATAAGAACAGTTTCCTTTTTAACTCATATATGTTACCTTTGCTACAATCTTGCGGTTACATCTTACGAAGGTGCCATCGCCGATGGGGTATTGCTTGTATCATTAATTATCGGAATAATAAGATTTGACATAATGCCAAGACTTAAGAAAGAAGAAATTTAAACATACACAACAAAAAAACACCGTTCATATGAACGGTGTTTTTTATTAAGCTTTGAATTAAACCAGCTCGATGATGGCAGTAGGAGCCGCGTCTCCGCGTCTTACTCCGCCCTTATAAATTCTGGTGTATCCTCCGTTGCGTTCTGCATACTTGGGAGCAATCTCATCAAACAGCTTCTTTACAACGTCTTCGCTCTGAATGAAAGCAAGAGCCTGTCTTCTTGTGTGAAGAGTGTTCTTCTTACCAAGAGTAATCATCTTTTCAGCGATGGGACGGATTTCCTTCGCACGTGCTTCTGTTGTGGAAATCTTGCCGTTCTCTAAAAGTGCGGTAACCAGATTCTTGAGCATAGCTATTCTGATATCAGTCTTACGACCTAATTTTCTTGTACCGGGCATCTAACGCACCTCCTTATTCTTCTTCGGACGCCAATGAAAGTCCAAGGCCATGAAGCTTATTAATAACTTCTTCCAGAGACTTACGTCCTAAGTTTCTAACCTTCATCATATCTTCGTCTGTTCTCTGAATAAGATCTTCAACTGTGTTTATTCCTGCACGCTTTAAGCAGTTGTAGGAACGTACAGAGAGATCAAGTTCTTCGATTGTCATTTCCAGGAGCTTGCTCTGGCTGGGCGCTGCTTTTTCTACCATAATTTCGGCATTCTTTGCATCGTCAGACAAGTCGATGAACAGATTAAGATGTTCGTTTAATATTTTTGCACCTAAGGAAATTGCTTCGTCAGGAGTTAATGTACCGTTAGTCCAAACTTCAAGTGTGAGCTTGTCATAGTCGGTAATCTGTCCTACACGTGTGTTTTCAACATAGTAATTTACCTTGGGTACGGGGGTGTAGATGGAGTCCACACTGATAAGGCCGATTATGGGCTGCTGATTCTGCTTATTGCGCTCAGCACTTACATAACCTCTGCCCTTTCCGATTGTGATTTCCATATACAGTTTAGCGTCCTCGTTAAGGGTTGCTATGTGAAGATCACCGTTGATGATTTCAACGTCGCTGTCATGCTTTATGTCAGCTGCTGTAATCTCCTGTTCGCCCTTTGCATCTATATAGATGGTCTTAGGGCCTTCCCCGTGAAGCTTTACAATAAGCTGCTTGATGTTGATAATGATATCTGTTACGTCTTCCTTAACACCGTTGATTGTAGAGAACTCGTGAAGCACTCCGTCAATCTTAACGCTGGTAGCAGCAACACCGGGAAGCGACGACAAAAGGATTCTTCTAAGAGAGTTACCAAGTGTCGTGCCGTAACCTCTTTCAAGAGGTTCTACAACAAATCTTCCATATTTTTTATCTTCTGAAATATTAGTAATTTCAATATTTGGTTTGTTAAAATCAAACATTATGTTCCCTCCTTATGGGTTAATAGTATTATCG
>JAUNRD010000146.1 GCA_030535815.1 Clostridia bacterium | reverse complement strand
TGGTCTTAAGCCCTCACACAGAAAGCTACTCTACACTATGTATAAAATGGGCTTGCTTACAGGCGTCAGAACAAAAAGCTCCAACGTCGTGGGACAGACCATGAAGTTAAACCCCCACGGCGATATGGCAATATATGATACATTGGTAAGACTTACAAGGGGCAATGCATCGCTTTTGTATCCCTTTGTTGATTCAAAGGGTTCCTTTGGTAAAAAGTACAGCCGTGATATGGCGTCTGCCGCAGCCCGTTATACGGAGGTTAAGCTTGCCCCCATATCAGCGGAGCTATTTTCCGATATTGATAAAAACAACGTTGACTTTGTGGATAACTTTGATGCCACAATGAAAGAGCCCGTGCTCCTCCCCGTTACTTTCCCGAATATACTGGCAAATCCCAATCTCGGTATTGCCGTTGGTATGGCAAGCAACATCTGTTCCTTCAACTTGAAGGAGCTTTGTGATACAACCATCGCCCTTATGAAGGACAAAAATGCCGATATTACGGAAACACTCCTTGCACCTGATTTCCCCGGCGGCGGACAGATACTTTATGATAAAGAGCTTTTCCGCTCCATCTACGAGACGGGACGCGGAAGCTTCAAGGTTCGCTCCAAGTGGCGTTATGACAAGAAGAATCAGTGTATCGAGGTTTATGAAATCCCCTACACCACCCAGGCAGAGCTTATCATAGAAGCAATTGCAAAGCTTGTGAAGGACGGAAAGGCAAAGGAGATATCAGACCTTCGTGACGAAACGGACTTAAACGGTCTTAAAATTACCATTGATGTAAAGCGCGGCACAGATCCCGATAAATTAATGGCGCTTTTATTTGCAAAGACACCCCTTGAGGACAGCTTTGGCTGTAACTTCAACATCCTTGTAAAAAACCGCCCCATGGTACTGGGTGTCCGTGCAATATTGCTTGAATGGCTCGCCTTCAGAATGGATTGCGTAAAGAGAAGAATTCTGTTTGACATTGACAAGAAAAATTCAACGCTCCATCTTTTATATGGTCTCCGTAAGATTTTACTTGATCTTGACAAGGCGATAAAAATTGTCCGTGATACGGAAAACGATGCGGATGTTGTTCCCAATTTAATGCAGGGCTTCGGCATCGACGAAACCCAGGCAAACTTTGTTGCGGAAATAAAGCTCCGTAATATGAACAAGGAATACATCTTAAAGAAAATTGCAGACGTTGATGAGCTTGAAAAGGAAATTTCCGATCTTACGGAAACAGTTAAGAGCGATGCTAAAATCAAGAAGCTTATCGCAAATGAGCTTAAGGATGTTGCCGCAAAATACGGTGAGGAGCGAAAGAGTGAAATCATTCAGGCAGATGATGTTCCCGTGGTTGAGGCAGCAAGTGAGGTTGAGGACTATAACTTAAAGATGTTCTTAACAAGGGACAACTACTTAAAGAAAGTAACCCTTGTATCCCTTAGAAGTGCAGCAGACCATAAGCTTAAGGACGGTGACGAAATCATTTCAGAGCAGGAATCCACCAACAGAAGTGATCTTTTACTCTTCTCCGATAAAGCTGTTGTTTACAAGATGAAGATTTCAGATCTTCCCGACTGCAAGGCAAGCTCCTTCGGCGAATACATCCCGAACTTAATTGAGCTTGACGAGGGCGAGAAGATTATAAAGATTGTGGCAACGGACAATTACGAGGGCATTATGCTCTTTGCCTTTGAAAACGGTAAGGTTGCAAAGGTGCCCTTAAAGAGCTATGAAACCAAGACCAACCGTAAGAAGCTTATAAATGCATATTCCGATGCATCCCCCATCGTGGGAATTATCTATACGGTTGCCGAGACAGATGTGCTCGCTGAAACCAGCAATGCAAAGCTTCTTTGCTTTAACACCGAATCGGTTAATATGAAGACCACCCGTGATACTCAGGGCGTAAAGGCACTTACTCTTAAGAAAAATGCAACACTTAAGTCAATCTGTCTTGCATCCGAATCCAAGGTGGCAGACCCCAAAAAGTATTACACCAAAAACATCCCTGCCGCAGGCTTTTTCTTAAAGGCCTCGGACAAGGCCCCCCAGATGTCGTTATTTGAAGATTGATAAAAAAGATGTGAGCCGACGGCTCACATCTTTTCATTTATATATCTCTTCTGCATAGCGGACAGCTTCCATAGCGTCCTTTGCGTATTTATCTGCGCCGATTGCTTTTGCATAATCTTCGGTTAAAACCGCACCGCCAACCATTACCTTGCAGGAGGGAATTTCCTTACGGATTAATTTTATTGTTTCCTCCATATAAGGAACGGTTGTGGTCATAAGAGCGCTTAAGCCAACGAGGGGCGCATTTTTCTCCTTTGCCGCGCGGACAATCAGGAAAGGATCCACATCCTTGCCAAGGTCCGTCACATCAAAGCCGTAGTTTTCAAGCAGAAGCTTTACTATGTTTTTACCGATATCGTGAATGTCACCCTTTACCGTGGCAATTATAACGGGACATTTTTTATTCATATCGCTCTTTTGACTTTCCATAGCTTCCTTAACTTTGGCAAAGGCGCACTTTGCCGCTTCCGCACTCATTAAAAGACCGGGAAGATAAACCTTTTTTTCCTCAAAGCCCTTACCCACTATATCAAGGGCGGGGATGATTTCCTTTTCCACCACCGAAAGGGGCGCTTCTGTTTTAAGAAGCTCTTCTGTAAGACTCGTTGCACTTTCCGTAAGCCCCTTGATTATGGCGTCGGAAAGAGCGGATGCGCCGGAAAGCTTTTCTTTGTCGGTTTTACCCGCCGTCTCTTCCATTTTATGGCTTTCTGCAAAGGAAATATATTCCGTGCAGTTTTCGTCCATATCGGAAAGCGCCATATACGCGCGGTAGGTTCTCATCATGGGAATTGAGAAGGGATTCATAATTGCGGCGGAAAGCCCCTTTGAAAGAGCCATTGCAAAAAACGTTGCATTTATTCCGTCACGCTCAGGAAGCCCGAAGGATACATTTGAAACACCGAGCGATGTGTGACATCCGAGCTTTTCCCTTATTATGTTAAGTGCCTTCAAGGTTTCCTTCGCAGCGGAGGAATCCGCGCTTACCGTCATTGCGAGGGTATCAAAAACGATATCCTTTTTATCTATGCCGTACTCTTTCGCCCTTTTTATAATTTTCTCGGCTATCGCCACTCTGCCCTCGGCTGTTTCGGGGATTCCCGTTTCATCCAAAGTGAGTGCCACTAAAAGTCCGCCGTATTTTTTTGCCAGCGGGAAGATTTTTTCCATACATTCTTCCTTGCCGTTGACGGAATTTATCATTGCCTTACCGTTGTAAAGCCTTAATGCCTTTTCCATGGCAGCTGCATCCGACGTGTCAATCTGTAACGGAAGATTTGTCACCGCCTGGATGGCGCAAACTGCCGATGTAAGCATTGCCTCTTCATCAATTTCGGGAAGCCCGGTATTTACATCAAGGATTTTTGCACCTGCTTCTGCCTGCGAAAGTGCTTCCTTTAAGATGTAATCCATATCGTTTTCGCATAGTGCCTGCTTAAGCCGTTTTTTACCGGTGGGATTTATTCTCTCCCCTATTAAAACAGGCTCATTTCCGAAATACACCGCGTGGGTGTAAGAAGATACCACCGTGAGGTTTTTATCTTCGATGGGCTTTGGCAAAATATCCTTTGTTGCTTCCTTAAGCGCCCTTATATATTCGGGCGTTGTGCCGCAGCAACCACCGATGATTCTTACGCCCTTTTTTACTGCCTTTTTCATTTCCTCGGCAAATTCAGCGGGTGTTACATCATAACAGGTTTTTCCGTCCACACTTTTGGGAAGCCCTGCATTGGGCTTTAATATAAGGGGCGTTGATGATACCTCAAGCATTTTTTCATATACCGGTTTAAGTGCCTCAGGGCCGAGCGAACAGTTCATACCGAATGCAGAAACTCTCATACCTTCAAGCATTGCGCTCATAGCTTCGGGGCTTGCGCCGGTCATTAAAAGTCCGTCCTCACCGTAGGCGTTGGAGCAGAAAACAGGAAGAGTGGAATTTTCCTTTGCTGCGAGGACTGCCGCCTTGGTCTCATAACTGTCATTCATTGTTTCAATCATTATCAAATCCGCGCCGTATTTTTCGCCAAGTGCCACGGTTTTTGAAAAAATCGAAACAGCTTCAGAAAATTCTAAATCCCCGTAGGGCTTTAAGAGTTTACCCAAGGGGCCTATATCAAGCGCCACATATTTTTCGTGGTCGCCTTTTACTTCAAAAGATGCCTCTTTTGCTATTTTTATTGCGGCAGAAACTATTTCTTCAAGCTCACAATCGGAAAACTTAAGGCTGTTTGCACCGAAGGTGTTGGTATTTACAACATTGCTTCCCGCCTCAAAATAGTCCTTGTGGATTTTCTTTATCACATCCGGATGGGTTATGTTCCACCTTTCGGGAAGCTCCCCCGGTTTAAGACCTTCCTTTTGTAAAAGGGTACCCATTCCGCCGTCAAGATATAAAATATTGTCTTTTATATAATCAAGTATTTTCATTTTAGTCCTCTTTTAATATCGCGGAAAGATTTTCCTGAATTTTTGCTGCAACATAAGGCTTATTCATAGAATAAACGTGCACGTTCATAATGTTATTTGCATAAAGGTCGATAATCTGATCTGTCGCATAGGCTATTCCCGCCTGACGCATTGCATCGGGATTATGGCCGAATTTATCAACAATACTTATAAAGCGACGGGGCATAAATGAGCCTGAAAGCTTTATGGCACGCTCCACCTGATTTGCATTGGTTATGGGCATAATTCCCGCAATTACGGGAACGGTGATTCCCGCCTCCCTTATTTTATAAAGGAAATTATATAAGAGGTTGTTATCAAAAAACATCTGAGTGGTTAAAAATTCAAGCCCTGCATCCACCTTTTCCTTCAAATACTTTATGTCGTCCTTCTGATTTAAGCTTTCGGGATGTACCTCGGGATAGCAGGCGCCGCCGATACAAAAATCGCTGCCGCTTTCTTTAAGCTCACGAACTAAATCAACGGCGTTTTTATAATGCCAGGAGGATTTATCACTCGCTTTAAGCTCATCCGTAAGGTCGCCCCTTAAGGCAAGGACATTTTCTATCCCTGCATTTTTCATATCTGAAATTCTTTCGTGAACCGTTTCCTTTGTGGATGAAACGCAGGTTAAATGCGCAATCATTGACACATCATACTTTTCCCGTATGCTTTTTGCAATATCAAGTGTATATTTACTTGTACCACCGCCGGCTCCGTAGGTTACACTCATAAAGGAAGGGCGAAGACGGGCAATTTCCTCAGTCGCCTCTTTCACGCTTTCAAATGCCGTGTCGGTTTTCGGCGGAAAAACCTCGAAGGATAAGCGGGGTTTTTCACCTGTCAGTATTTCTCTAAGCTTCATACAATCAGCTCTTTTCATATAATTTATGTTTTATAATAGCACAAAATCCCGCATTTTGCAATAAAAAAATACTGCGGATAATAATGATGTGAACCCCAAAGTTTAGACAAAAATTTAATATTAACTTGCTTGTGAATGA
>JAUNRD010000145.1 GCA_030535815.1 Clostridia bacterium | reverse complement strand
TTACGGAAGCAGCCTTTGATTCGGGCTTTAATTCCATAAGAACTTTTTACAGATGCTTTAAATCAGAGTTCGGAAAAACTCCTAAAGAATATACAAAAGAAATAAAATAAAAGGGTGGCAAAGCCACCCTTTTATTTATCCATCAATTGAAATATTGATTACTCCGTTATCATCCCTATTCCCTTTAAGAGGGTTTCATAATCTATCATTCCCATGGCATAGGTTATCATATTTCCTTCCCTGTCATAAAAAACCGTTGTGGGAAGGCTTTGTATTCCGTAGGTGTATGCCGCATCTTGGTCAAGGTCGAAGTATAAGGGAAACGTAAAGCCCTGTTCTTTTACATAATCCTCTCCCTTTTCTTTTGTTTCCTGATATCCGTCCGTCATATCAACCATCATAAAGTTGACTTCATCGCCCATTTCAAGATACATCTTTTCAAAATCGGGAAGCTCCTCCTTGCAGGGAGGGCACCAGCTTGCCCAGAAGTTCACAACCGTGGGCTTCCCTCTCATCCCGTAGAGCGTTACCTCGTTTCCTTCCCTGTCATACACCGTAAAGTCCGGGGCTTTTTCAGTTTCTTCCGGAGGGGCATCTTCGTTTGGAGTTTCTTCTGACGGAGTGCTTTCCGCCAGGCGGTCGGGGGCGAACTTTTCTCCCAGCTTATCATAGAGAAGATATGCACCGCCTATGAAAAGTGCAAATACCAGTACAGCAATTATCCACTTTAATTCTTTTTTCATATCAGTCACCTAACATTCCCAAAAATATTCCCATAAGCCCGGTCATCATTAAAATACCGACTATGATTAAAAGGATTCCCGAAACAAGGTTTATTATGTTATAGTGCCTTTTTATAAAGCTGAAGGCACCTTTAAGCTTATCAATTAAAAGGGCACTTGCAATAAAGGGGATTCCGAGACCAAGTGAGTAGGCTATAAGCATAAATATGCCCTTTAACGTGCCTGACGCCATCATTAATGCAGAGCCTAAAAATGTTCCGACGCAGGGAGTCCATCCAACAGAAAAGATTATTCCGAAAAGAAGGGATGAAAAAAAGCCCAGCTCCTTATTATCCATTCTTCCGCTCATTCCGCGGAAGATATTAAGCTTGAAGACACCCATAAAGTTTAGCCCGAAAAATATTACGATCAGACCTGTTATAATATTTACGGCAATCTGATATTTTCTTAAAAAGCCACCCACAGCACCGGCAAAGGCACCCATAAGGATGAAAATTACGGTAAAGCCCAGAACAAAGCCAAGGGCGTTTATAAATGTTTTCCCCGTTCCCTTTTCCTCATCGTTTCCCGCAAAATAGGAAACGTAGACAGGAAGCATCGGAAGCATACAGGGCGATATAAAGGTTATTATTCCTTCAAGAAAAGATATAAGATAAAGCATAAAACACTCCTTGATATTAAAAGATATTATCAGTATACCACATATCTATAAAAAAAACAAGGCTGTCTGATGACAGCCTTTATTTTAGTCGTCGATTGAATTATCTGTCGCCTTTTCGTAAATTGCTTCAACCTCGGCAGAGGGCTTTTTATCAAGAAGTGTAACCACTATCGCAGCTATACCTCCAATGATAAATCCGGGAATAATTTCATAAATTCCGGTTACTGCAGTAAGAGCCTTACCGTCTGCAACAGGAAGCCACAGCCAGAGCATATCAACCACTGCACCTACAACGATACCGGCAACAGCACCCTTGTATGTAAATCGCTTCCAGAAGAGAGATAAGAGTACTGCAGGTCCGAATGCCGCACCGAAGATGCCCCATGCATTGGATACAAGATTCATAATAGCCTGAGCAGCTTTACCTTCGCTGCTTGCGATAAAGTATGCAACAACTGCAATTACAAGAACGATTATACGGCTTACCCAAAGCATTTCCTTGTTAGATGCATTTTTCCTTACTATAGGCTTATATATATCACTTGAGAAGGAAGATGCTGCAACAAGAAGCTGAGAGTCAGCGGTAGACATTGACGCCGCAATTATTGCCGCAAGCAACAATCCTGCGATAAACGCGGGGAATACATCGCGTGCCAGCTCAACAAAGATAAGTGACTGTTTTCCTGTTTCAAGAAGTGTCTTTGAAAGGTCTGTTCCGTCGGCATATACAAACATTCTTCCGAGATATCCTATCATAATTGTTGCTGCAAGGGAAAGTACAACCCAGATGATAGCAACAGTTGCACTCTTTTTAACCATGGAAGGCTTTTCAATTGCCATAAATCTTACGATAATATGAGGCATACCAAAATATCCGAGACCCCAACCGAGACCTGAGAGAATATCCTGCCAGCTTGCATTGAAGAAGTTTGCAACGAAGGTAAATTCTTCGCCGTTAGGTCCTGAATATACAGTGCTTATTGCCGCAGGATCAAGATCCTTTACGAATATAATTGCAATGGGAACGATTAAAAGTGCCGCAATCATCAAAAGTCCCTGGAAAAAGTCCGTCCAACAAACGGCATTAAATCCGCCAAGGAAGGTATATACTAAAACAATTGCCGCAAAAATAACCATTGCAACCTCTGTTGAGAGGGACGGCACAAGAGTTGTGAATACATCAGCGCCTGCAACGAAAGCCGATGCAACATAAATTGTGAAGCATACAAGGAACACTACTGCACAGATGATGCTTAAAGTATGGCTCTTTGATAAAAAGCGGTTTGAAAGATACTGAGGAAGGGTAATCGCATCGCCCGATGCCTTGGAAAACTTACGAAGACGCTTGGCAACCAAAATCCAGTTAGCCGCAGTACCGATTGCAAGACCGATGCCGATCCACGCCTGACCGAAACCGAATGCAAGGATGCTTCCGGGAAGTCCCATTAAGAGCCATGCACTCATATCCGACGCCTGAGCACTCATTGCAGTAACCCAGGGACCCATAGCTCTTCCTCCAAGGAAATAATCCTTTTCAGAAACATTCTTTGATTTTACAAAGAAAAAGATACCTATGGCAATCATTGCCACAAAGTAAAGTACAAATGCTAAAATATCCATTTTCATTCTCCTTTATTTTAATGTACCTTGGGATTATAACACACTTTTTCACAAAAATCAATAGGGAACTGATTACAGACTGCAGTCTATACTCAGTTCCCTTAAAAATCAATATACACCTTGTACCTCAAGGATTTTATCCCTGTACCAAAACTGATACTGAAAATTTACTTTTAATAAACTTTAATTTCTTTAAGAAACATAGGCATTGTTTTTTTTGCATATTGCTTTAATGAATATTCTCCGTTGCAGAGGCACCAGTCATACAAAAGCGCCCTTTCGCACATTGCATAAAGCTTTACAATTTCGTTTACCGACATATCCTCTTTAAGCTCGCCTTTTTCCTGTCCCTCTGTCACAATCTTTTTAAGAAGCTTATAGTAAACCCGTTTACTGTCAAGAAGGTGTTTCTCTCCTTTTGTTACAAGCTGTGTGGAATAGAGTCTTTTCAAAAGCTCAATATCTATTCTGTTTTCAATCATGGAAAAAAGCTTTTCGTTTAAGTATAAAAGCTTATCAAAGGCGTTTTGTCCCTCCGGCATATTCTCCTGAAGACGGATATACTCATCGTCGAATATATAGGAGAGAGATTCGAAAAGTGCATCCTTACCCTCGAAATAGTGATAAAATGAGCCCTTGGATGTGCCGGAACGCTCAATTATCTCTTCAACGGTGGTATCATCATAGCCCTGTTCATAGAATAAATCCCACGCCGCTTTTATTATTTTGCCTTTAGTGTTTCTCTCAGTTTTCTTAGACATATGAAAATTCCTTTATTCGCAGAATTTCTTTATATAGTTTCTTATGGAATCGTTTATTATCTTTACGGATTCTTCCTTGCCGCTTACTTATATTCCGCAGCAAGCTTTTCAAATGAAGGAAGGGATTTTTCAATCATTTCCGTTGATACGCAGTAGGAAATTCTGATGTAACCGGGATAGCCGAAGCTGTCACCGGGTACAAGCAAAAGCTCATACTTCTTAGCCTTTTCGCAAAAAGCGTGGGAGTCAGTTTCCATAGCCTTTACGAAAAGATAGAACGCGCCATCGGGCTGTGCCACCTTATAGCCGTATTTTGTGAGTGCATCGCATAAAATGTCGCGGTTTTTCTTGTAGATTGAAATATCCGCTGTTTTTCCTATGCACTTAGGTACAATCTTCTGGAAAAGTGAAGGTGCACAAACAAAGCCAAGGCTTCTGCCCGCTCCGCAAACCGCAAAGTAAACCTTTTTCCAGTCGGTTGCCTTGTCGGGAACTAAGATATAACCTATTCTCTCACCGGGAAGGGAAAGCGACTTACTGAAGGAATAGCAAACGATTGTGTTGTTGTAATAGTTTGGAATGAAAGGAACTGTTACTCCCTCTGTGTAAACAAGCTCACGGTAGGGCTCGTCCGCAATTATGTATATTTCCCTGTTATATTTTGCTTCCGCTTCGGCTAAAACTTCAGCAAGGCGCTTTATTGTTTCTTCGGAAAATACAACGCCCGAAGGATTGTTGGGCGAATTTATGATTATCGCCTTTGTTTTTTCTCCTATTGCACACTTAAGTGCCTCAAAGTCAATCTGAAAGTCCTCTTCGCGGCACTTTACTGTTACGGGAGTCATTCCCGCCTGCTTTATGAATACGGTGTATTCGGGGAAAAAGGGCGCAAGAACGATAACCTCGCTTCCCTCCTCCGATATTGCGGAAAGGGAAATTGTAAGGGATGCCGCCGCACCGACCGTCATATAGAAATTGTCCGCTGTATAGCCTGTGCCAAAGGTTTTATTTACATAGTCTGCACAGCTTTTTCTTACATCGGGCGCACCCTGGGCAGAGGTGTAGCCGTGAAGTGCCACAGGATCGGTGTTAAGCACTAAATCAGCGAGCGCTTCCTTTACACATTCGGGTGCGGGAACGCTGGGGTTACCCAGGCTGAAATCGAAAACATTTTCAGTGCCGATTTCTGCTTTTCTTTTTAATCCATACTCGAAAAGCTCACGTATTTCGCTTCTTTTGCTTCCGAGTTCATA
This sequence comes from Clostridia bacterium, assembly GCA_030535815.1. GTDB lineage: Bacteria > Bacillota > Clostridia > CAKSNL01 > HGM11501 > HGM11501. The sequence continues at coordinate 498 of JAUNRD010000145.1, read as the reverse complement.
CATCTTTTCTGATACCATATAAAAAGCCTCCTTAAGGATAAGTGTAAAATCTATCTTTAATTTTTAAGTATATCACAATCTTTTGATTACGTCAATTATTCTTTAGAAAATGCGGTAAGGTTTCCCTTACCGCATTAAAATTATTTAAGTCCGAGTATTTCCTTGGATTCGTCACGCATTTTATACTTTAATATTTTACCTGCCGCATTCATGGGGAATTCCTTTACGAAAATGAAATAGCGGGGCACCTTATGGCGTGCAATGGAAGCATTACCGAATTCCTTCATTTCTTCCTCGGTAGCCTCTTCCCCTTTATGAAGAATTATCCATGCACAGCATTCCTCACCGTATCTTTCGTCGGGAACACCCACAACCTGAACGTCACGCACCTTAGGATTGGTCAGATAAAATTCCTCAATCTCACTGGGGTACAAATTCTCACCGCCACGGATAATCATATCCTTCAATCTGCCTGTTACCTTATAGTAGCCGTCAGGG
>JAUNRD010000144.1:2837-5559 GCA_030535815.1 Clostridia bacterium | reverse complement strand
TACATCTCCAAGGTCAACAGTAATTACTACGGGGAATTTATCCTTGTCCTCGGGATCAGAGTGGTATGCAACCCTCTGATTTCCGTCAAGTATAATTCTTACAGGAATCTTTTCCCACTGTGAAGTTGCGGATGCGGTTGCTCCCGATAAATCAATTTCCGTAACCTTATTTGCCATAAAGAATTCCGTATAGGAAGAAAGATTTTCTTCCGTTTCCAACTCCTCATCGGGAATCTTCAAGTCAAACTCTGCACAGGTTCCGAAGTCAGCTACAGAACCGTCAGATATAAGCTTAACTTTTTTAACCTTTACATTTTTAAGTAAAGCTTCTTTTTTATCGCTTGTATCGCTTGCCCAGGAACCGGATTTTAAGAGCACCCACTCACTATCATCGGTTGCAGCTCCGTAAAACTCGTAGCCAGTAAACACACCTGTATTCTGACTTGTCTGTCTCGGAACATAGCTAAAGCCAGAAATTTCCCTTGCTTCGGGAAGAGTTATTTCAAACCAGTGAGGGCCGTTTACCTTGGTAAGTATTGTCGCAACCCCGTCATCCGTATAATCGGTATGCCAGTAGGTGTCCCTTTTACCGTCAATGACATGCTCTGCTTTATTTCTCTTGTGTGCAGAAGATGCAACTATTGCCCATGATGCTTTGTCCTCATAAAAGTCGCTTGCATAGCCTTCGATTTTATTTGTACCGATTTCAACAGTTTTACTTGCTATTGCAAAATCATAAATTGTTCCCGTCTGCTGCTCGGGAAGCTCGGAAAGCAGATCAAACTCCGCACAGGTCCCGAAGTTGTATGCACCGTTTGTGATTTCTAAAATAACCGTTTTTATGCCGGATATGTTATGACCGAAGGGAACTACCTTTTTCTTGAAATCCGACGCCATTTTACCTGAGTAAATAAGTCTTGCCTTGCCGCTATCGGAATCCGCCGCATAAAGATTATACTCTGTAACAATACCCGCACTGTTATCGCTTCGGGGTGTATATCTCCAGCCACCTGCCGTTACCGCTTCCGGAAGATTAAATGTAAGATAGAAAGGCGGCTTATCCATATCGGATTCCGACCTGTAATCAGAATGCCAGTAGGTATCAGCCTTACCGTCAATCATCTTATCCGCCGTAAAGCTTTTGTTTGTGGTTGTGGCAGTTGCCTTCCAACCGGTTTTGGGAATTAAAGGCGTATCATCTTCATCCTCTTTGCCGATTGTAACCGTGCTTCCGAGTGATGCTTCGGAAACTGTTTTATCTCCCTGTCCCGAAACGGACGCCATAAGGTCAAATTCAGCAACTACGCCGTAGTTATACATACCTTCTGTTATTTCAAGTATAACTGTTTTTACATTCTTTACATTAAAATCAAACGGTACTTCCTTCGTATCGTAGGAGTTTTCCATTCTGCCCGTATAGATAAGCTCTGCTTTTCCCGTATCTCCCTCGGATACATAAATATTATATGCAGTAACAATTCCGGAGGTATTGCTTGTTCTGGGGACATAGCGCCATCCGCCGATTGTTGCGTTTTCGGGAAGAGTGAATGTAAGATAAAATGGCGGTTTATCCATATCGTTTTCGTTTCTGTAATCCGAATGCCAATAGCTCTCAGGGTTTCCGTCAATCATTTTATCTGCGGTAAATTTCTGATTTGTACTTGTAGCCGTTGCCTTCCAGCCTGCTTTATCAAGATAGGTATAGTTTGAAGCAAAGGAGGACGGAATAAATGCAGCAGCAATTAAAAGTGCCAAAAATACCGAAAATATTTTTTTCATAGTATCCCCTCCTTTAATTTAAGTGACCGAGTACAGCCTTGGCAGTTTCTGCATCTGCTGTTCTCTGACTTATGGCAAAAGCACCGTCACCAAGTGATATTACTTCCCAGCCGAAGCACTCTGAAAGAAGGCTAACGGGAACATAAATTATTCCGTTTACTGCCTTTACCGGATTGGAAAGTGATTGCACTTTTCCGTCAACTCTCGCCTCGTTTGTGCCGAGGTAGGTGTAAATCCACTGATAGTCCGTGATTTCTCTTCCTGTAAGCTCGTGAGTTTTAATATATACCACGTTCTTGTTGTAATCGTAGGTTACCTTTGTTTCACCGTAGCCCATAATATCCTCAAGGGCATTCATAGGAACATAAACCGTGCCGTTTTCTGAAAATGCGGTAACCCTTGTGTCTTTTTCGTACACATACATCTTTCCGCCGTCAACTATCATCTTTGCGCTTCCGCCCTTTAATACGGTGGTATCGGAAAGTGCCGCTCTTTCTTCTTTTGTAAGCGCCGTCTGGGGAATTTCTGTATAGAGATAGTTAAATCTTCCAACGGGAGCAGAATTTCCTTCTGTGTAGAAGAGCATAAGGTCGCCTTCCGGCTTTATATTGTCTGTTACCTTGAATTCAAAATCAGCCTTTTCTGTTTCTCCTAAAAGACTTCTCTTAAGCTTTACAAAAAGAGCCTTACCGGAAATCCTGATTTCCGCAGTACCGATATCTGTAAGCGCATATTCATTGGAATTAAAGGCAGAAACCACGCCCTTACCGTTTACATTTATTGCATAGTCATAGCCTTCCCAACCGGTTGCCTTGTTTCTGTCGGCATTTATGTAAATATTCATAAAGCCGTTTTCGTGCTCTTTTACATCCTCTTCCGAAAGCACATAGAAATAGAAGTTTTCACTGTCCTTCGCAATTTTCGCACTTGCTATTGAGTTTAC
>JAUNRD010000144.1:0-2827 GCA_030535815.1 Clostridia bacterium | reverse complement strand
GTTGTATAATGATGGAACTCATTGGACTTATACTTTTTGTATCCTACTTCATCTCTTTCATAGTTTCCGAAATAGTTTATAAATTCAGGGGCTACATCATTCCACTGCGAGATGTCGCCATTTATGTCAATGGTCTTATCCGAGCTTGCGACAGGTGCGGGACGAACCCCCGTATACTTTCTCACAAAATCGGTAAGAAGCATATAGTAATCGTCCTTAAGCTCGCCCTTATGAGGCTCAAAGTCGCGGCTTGCCACATTGTCGTAAAGGTCGATAAATACGTTTTTGTAGCCGTAAAGCTCTTCGCTTCTCTGAGTATTCCACTCGTTCCAGCCGTCAACCATTACGTGCTCGGGATCGAGGTCAAGTACTCGGGATGCCTGCTCACGGAAGAAATAGCCTTCGTGAACAGCCTCGGGACGGTAATCGTCGCCGAAAGCCTCTGTGTAGTTTTTGGTTTTGGCATATTTGCCGGAGAAAATCCAGTAGCTTGCAACCTCGCCTATGTATGAACGGTTAATAGCCATACCCAGGTTTACCATTTCAACTCTGCCCGATTCTGTTGTTCCGAATGCAGGCTGAGGATAAGGCACAAGCCAATGCCAGTTTATATTGTCTCTTCCGGGATAGTCTCTGTCTTCGCCACCCGTTGCACGGAAGGTGAAGAAATCAAGCATTTCATTTACAAGCTTTACTTCTTCGGTGTCTTCGCCGTTTGCCGCCTTAATTATTTCCTTATGTGCGCCCTGAAGCACAAGGGGCTTTCCGTCAACGTAATACCACAAATCCTTATAATACTCATTTTGATAAAGATTGAAATAAAGCGCCTTTATCATACGAAGCTTGTTTTCGGGAGTTCCGCCCATCTGAAGGTATCCGCCTATTTTAGGAACGTCAACGCCGTCTTCCCTTGCATCGTGATACGCTCTTGCCATAACATCAAGAGCCTTTATATATGCGGCATCGGAGTTTGTATAATCAAGATAAACCGCATCAATTCCCGCTGCTGCCATTAATTCTGCCGCTTTTCTGTAATGCCAGTAGTCCATTCCCGTATAATAGCCGTAAATGGGCTCGCCCCAATAGATGGGACCGCTTGAAGGCCACGCCTCATTATAATAGTCATCCTTTGCTTCGGGATGAGCATTTATCACATCCATTGCATTAACCGCTTCTGTTTCGTGAATATGCCAGTCGTGATAGAAAATGATAACGTCGTGCTTGCCTTCCTTAACTTCTCCCACCTCTTCATAGTCTGCAAGGCGGCGTCCCACATTGTCAACCGCAACCCAGGTATCGGAATAGGTATCCACAATCTTTTCGTCGGGTACGGGAGTAACAGCCTTCGGGTCAACCCAGGTATCTGCCGATACTATAACTTCTTCCACCTGAAGATAGTTTGTATGGGTATAGTTCTGCTTTAAGTAAAGGTTGTGCTTACCTGTAACTTCTGGAATGTTTACGCCGTAATAGGTAAAATCCTCCCTCTGCTCATTAACAACAATATAGCCGAGGCACTTACCCTTTATGGGGTCGTCAATATAAACGCCGAAGGCTTCGCCGTTATCTCCCCGCATATAGTTGATTCTTGCCTTTATTCTGACGGATTTTGCACCGGTGAAGTCCACATCCTTAAAGCCGATGTATCCGTCCTCGTTCCATCCTGCGATTTTTTCGCCGGATACAGAAACACCGCTTTTTGATGTTTCTGCTACATCCTTAGGCAAAAGTGTTATATCCGCTGCAAAGGATGTTACCGCCGATAATAAAACAAGAATAATTGCCAGAATGAAAGATAATGTTTTTTTCATACTTATTCCCCCTTGTCCTTTTAAATCAGTATAACAAAATTTCAGGTGTTGTGCAATAGAGAATATTGACATTTTCTTGAACAATATTGACTTTTACAAAAAAAGAGCCGAAATTTGCTTTCGGCTCTTTACATCAAAGTTCTATTATTTTTCTTGTTTTTGCCGACTCAACTTCGGCTTTTATGATTCTTACCGTTTCTCTTATTGATTCGGGAGAAGTAACCTTACTCTTCTCGCCTGTTTTCACCATATCAATAAATGCATTAAGCTCCAAAACGAATTCGCTTTCTTCGGAAAGCTCAGGTGTAATTACCTCATCGTCCGTATATATTGTGAGCTTGTCATCTTTTATCACTGCGGCAGCCTTTTCAAAATTTACCATACACTGCGCATTAAACTTATATGTATCGGGAAGCGACCAGTCCGCTCCGCTTATTACAACCATTCCGTCCTCGTAATAATACTGTGTAAATATGCTTTCAAGCTCCACTTTTTTATTTGTTGCCGTGGAAAACAGCGACTTTGGTGACCCGAAAATATAGTTCATCATATCAACATCGTGAACGTGCAAGTCAAGGGGGCATCCGCCACTCATTTCGGGATCCAGTATCCAGTTGTTCCAGGTCCATTTAGGCATCTGGGAATATCTTGTAAACTCCGCTCTGTAAACCTTGCCGTAAATTCCCGATTCAACAAGCTCCTTAAGCTTTGCATAGGTTGAATAAAAGCGCATACAGTGACCGATCATTAAATGCTTTCCGCTTTTTTCTGCCGCTTCAATCATTCTGTCACATCCGTCGAGCGTTAACGCCATGGGCTTTTCAGAAAGGATGCTTACGCCGTGTTCAAGGGCATAAACAGCAATTTCCTTGTGAAGGTATGTCGGAATTGCCGCAACCACAAAATCAAGCTCTTCGTTTTCAAAAAGCTCTTTATAGTCTCCGTAAAAATTGCAGTTGTCAACATTTACCTTTGAAACATCAACTGTTCCGATATTTAAACCTACACTTTTTTTC
>JAUNRD010000143.1 GCA_030535815.1 Clostridia bacterium | reverse complement strand
GTAAAGGCCGCTTTCGCCCTTTAAGAGGCTTTCGGAAAAGCCTGATGCATTAACTGTTTTAAGCCTTACATCGCCGGAGGCATAAATTGTCCCAAAGCTCAAAAGCATCAGAAAAGTTAATAGCAAGCATAATATTTTTTTCATATTTTCCATCCTTTCGTATTTGCTTAATTTCATTTTATCATACCGTGACAGTTGTGTCAATATATGTTTGTTCACCTGTCAAACTTTTTTTATGTCTTTTTTCACAAATTCGCCAAAAGTTACCTTTTATGTCGCATTTAACCAACAAAAAACAGCACCCGCTGCTGCGGGTGCCATTTACATCAGTTTGTGATTGTTACAGTCTGAGTTTCTCCGTCCCACTCCACGTTATAACCGAGCTGTTCGGATACGAATCTTACGGGGATGAAGGTACGGGAGTCCTTGATTACGGGGAAGTTAAGAAGGGTGTACATGATGTCACCAAGCTTATTGTCCTTCACATAAACAAGATTGTTCCATATCTGAAGAGTGATTGTCTTTCCGGGAACCTTAAGTGTGATGGTTTTTGTATCGCCGTCCCAGGCAATTTCTGCGCCCATTTCCTCAACCAGACCTCTTAAGGGAATAAGTGTTGAGCCGTTTACGATGTAGGGTGCAACATCGATTGTCTTTTCTTTTACTTCTCCGTTTATATCGGTCTTTATAACATTTGAACCGATAGTAAGCTCATACTTTTCCTTGGTTACGATGTGAGACTTGTCATAAGCTTCCTTTGACTGATAAAATTCGATTTCACAGCAGGAAACTCGCTTTGCGTGAGCCTCTTCAACCTCGATTTCCATAAAGCGAACGTCAATTTCCTTATCAAAGGTTATTTTCTTGATGTCTCTGTTTATGGGCATTTTAACGCCGGTTGCTGCAGCTTCCCAGGTTTCTCCGTCAGTTGATACATAAACGGAAACCAATCCCCACGCGCCGTGGCAATCTTCTGACTGACGGGGCTTATAGGTCATTTCCTTTATGCCGTAAACCTTTCCGAGGTCAATTTTAAGCACAGCGGGAAATTCAGAAACTTCTTCTGTCTGCCAGAAAGCAGCGACTCCGTCGAATACCTTTTCGGGGGTGTGTCCGCCCCAGCTTTCGCCGTCATAAATTGCGGAGAAGGCGGAGTTATCAACCTTGTAAAGTCTGTCTCTTGCATTGTCCTCAAAATAGGTTTCAACCTTGCCGTCGGGAAGAGAAGTATTTCTTTCCCAGAGGTTGAATTCACCGAGTGTACCGAAGGACTGAGCACTTTCCAGAATTTCAAGCTTTACCTTCTTTAACTTAAGGTTTGAGGTAAAGGGAATTTCCTTCTCCTCGGCATCATCTGAAAATTCAAGATTTTCATAAAGCTTATAATATTCGCCGTCTTCGGTTTCCTTGCCGTAAACGTTAAGCTTTAATATTCTTCCAAGCTTCATATCATCTCTGGGATGAAGGGTTATACCCGATGCATAGCTTGCATCACGAAGCGTGAACTCCAGTTCATAGGGAGGAATGCTTCTGTCAACAACCGTTCCGTCCTTAACGCCGTAGTTTGAATGCCAGTGGGATCGAATGCTTCCGTCAAGCGCCTGTGCTACGGGGTTTGACTTAAAGGATACACCCTCGCCTGTCCAGCCGGTTCTGTCAAGGTAGGAAAGGCCCGCTCTGTTTTTGCCCGATGCGGTGACAGCGCCCGATGCCGTTCCTATGGTGGGCTTTGCCTCAGGTGCAGGTGCAGAAGGTGTCGATGTGTTTTCCTTTTTTGTGCCGTCAAAATTTGCTATCGTAAAGTCGGGAGAATTTTTATAGAACCAGATTTCAACCGCCGTTGCAAAATCGGCCGACGCCTCAATTGCTTCAATTTTTATTGCACGCATTTCTCTTTTTTCGAATGCGGCAACCTGAGGAACTCTCTCTCCTGCAGGATAAGGAACGGAAGCTGTGTGGAAAAGCTCGAAATTCACACCGTCCTTTGAAGCATAGAGGTTATATTTTCTGAACATTCCCGTTCCGTTATCGGTTCTCGGAGCATAAGCCCATCCGCCGAGGGTTACGTTTTTACCGAAGTCAACGATTACTGAAATCGGAAGGTTATCCTTGCTTGTAATGGTGGAGCCTTCCGCCGTGTAGTTTGAATGCCAGAAGGTTGAAGCATTGTTGTCAAAGGCACGTTCAATGGGCATAGTCGAAAGACTACTTGTTGCTGAAATTTTCCAGCTTCCGTCAAACTTTAATATATCACTGTCGTTTGTTGCTTCTGTCTTTACTTCTTCCTTTTTGCTTTCTGCCTGAACACCTGTGTTCTCGGGAGTTATAAACTGAAGCTCCGCGCAGGTACCGAAGCCGCCGGTAGGATCGGTTGCTTCAATTTTTATCGCACGCATTTTCTTTTCTTCAAACATTTCCGTCTGAGGAGCCTTTACGCCGCCGGGATAAGGAAGCTTGCCATTGTGGAAAAGCTCGAAATTCACACCGTCGCCTGAAGCATAAAGGTTATAGGTATGGAACATTCCCGTTGCATTATCTGTTCGGGGAGTGTAAATCCAGCCCGACAATGTAACCTCCTTACCGAAGTTTACGGTAATTGTATGAGGAGCTTCGTCCTTGCCGGTAATGGTTGAGCCTTCTGCTGTGTAGTTTGTGTGCCAGTAGGTATCCACTCTGCCGTCGAAGACATTCGCTATTTTCTTATTAGGATACTCGCTCGATGCGGTAACTTCCCAGGATGAATCATAGGGAAGAATGTATGCATCATTTGCCGCGAAAGCAGAAATCATAGTCGATGCCATTAAAACAGTAAGTATCAATGCAAATATTTTCTTCATAATTCATCCCTCCTTAGTTAATGTGAGAAAGTACGGCGTTTACCACATTCATATCAGCCGCAGCTTTGCTTATTGTAAATACGCCGTTTCCTAAATCCTTAACTTCCCATCCGTAGCATTCTGCTATAAAGGAAGCGGGGATATAGAATATGCCGTTTCTGTAAACAACGGGGTTTGAAAGCTTAGCTTCCTTGCCGCCTACAAGTACGTCAAGGCTGTCAAGCTCGCAGGTAGTCCAACTTGAGTTTATAACCTTACTCAAATCTTCCGAAAGATCAAAATGTCTTGTGAAGAAGCGGTTATACGCCGCATTATACTCTGTCTTGCTTCTGCCGTAGCCCATAATTTCGTTGTAGGCACTTTCGGGAATGTAAAGTGTGCCGTTTTCCGTAAAGGCAGAAACCCTTGTATCAGCCTCGTAAACCTTCATCTTTGCACCCTTTACAATCATCTTGGGAGCGCCCGCTTTTATGATTGTGGTTTCTGTTTCCTTAAGTGTCGCACGCTCTGCATCGGTTAACGCAGTTTCGGCTATTTCGGTAAATACATAGTTGAAGCGACCGTAAGGAGCAACGCTTCCTTCTGCATAGAAGTTAAGTAAGTCGCCGGGATTTTCTACGGAGTCTGTCCACTTGAATTCAAAGTCAACCACTCCGGTTTCACCGATTAAGCTTCTGGGAATTGCCATCTGAAGAGCATTACCTTTAACGGTGTAGTTTACGTTGCCGATGTTTTCCCAACTGCCGTTATACTTGGAAAGTATCTTGTCACCCGCAAGGTTTACTGCGTAGTCATAGCCTTCCCAGCCCGTAGCATAATTTCTGTCAGCATTTATGTAGAGTGTCAAGAAGCCCTTTACGCCTGTCTTTATATCCTTTTCAGTGTTTACAAGGAAGTAGAAATTATCATTGTCAACCGTAACCTTTGCGCTCTTTATTGCATTTTCAACCTTGGTTGTGTAGTGATGTACTTCATCGGTTTCTGTATGATGAACACCAAGACCGTAGGAATCTCTCTCATAGTCTTGATAATAGTTTAAGTATTCGGGTCCAACGCCTACCCACTGGGAAGCATCCGCCGTAATATCGATGGTCTTTGCACCGCTTAATGTGGGTACAGGGCGAACACCCTTATATTTTCTTACAAAGTCGCAAAGAAGATTGTAATAGTCATCCTTTATGGGGCCGCGTACCGGCTCAAAGTCACGGCTGTTTTCATAGTCAAAGGTGTCAACGTAAACAACGCCCTTGAATATGCCGTAAACGTCATATCGAACTGTTGTAAGCTCGTTCCAGCCGTCAAGCATAATAAACTCAGGGCCTGCTTCAAGTGCAAGGTTTGCCTGCTCACGGAAGAAATAGCCCTCGCGCATACCGTTTTCCGAATAATCCTCGCCGAATACCTCAGAAAAGCCTCTGCCCTTTGAGTAAGGATCGGAGAATACGCCTGTCATACCCACACCGTAAACTGTGGACTGGTTTATTGCCGTACCAACCACAACAAATTCAGGACGACCTGTCTCTTTGTCCACATTTCTTAATACCTGGGGGAAGTTTTCAAGCCACATCCAGTAATTACTGAAGGTTCTGTCGTTTCTTCCGCCGTTCATACGGATTGTGAAAAAGTCCTCCGTATCCTTTACAAGCTTACGCTCCATAAGGTTGTCGGAATCAACAGCATTAATTGCACGCTCGGGCACTGCGTTACCGAAGATTAAGGGCTTATCCTCCCAGTAATACCAGATATCGGTATAGTCGTGCTCGATAAAGCAGTTTGCATAAATCGCCATAAGGTTTCTGTAGCAGATATCATAATCCGAACCCATATGGGAGTCAACGCCCGATGCCTTTGCATCACGGAACGCTTCTGCAATTACATTAAGAGTTGAGATGTAATCCCATCCGCCGTTGGTATAGTCAAAGAATATGGCATCAACACCGGCTATCGCCATCATTTCCGCGTGCTTACGGTATACCCAGTAATCATAGGAGTTATAAAAGCCAAGTACAGGCTCACCCCAATAGTATTTCGCCTGTTCATCCCAGGCAGGATCGTTAAAATCCTTCATTGCATCGGGATGGTTTTTAACAACCTCGGGAATTACGCCTGCATGGTGGTTGGGGCCTTCCGATGTGTGCCAGTTCCAGTAAAGCATACCGATTTCTCTGCCGTCGGTCTTGGGTGCACCGGTTTCTTCAAAGTTTGCCACCGCTCTTCCGTAGCTGTCGGTTGCTGCCCATGTATCGGAATAAACATCCTTTATAAAGGAATCATCCACAAACTTGTCATAGTCGGGATTTACAAAGCCCTTTTCATAAAGGGTTATGTCGTGAATCCTCATGGAAGCAGTTCCCGTACCTTTTCCGTAGAGACAGTAAAAATAAAGGTCGTGAACACCGTCAATTTTTCTGATTGAAGTAAATTCCTTTATGTTTTCGCCGTCATCGGACAAGGTTATGTAGCCCAAAGGCTCTCCCCTCTTATAGTCATCTGCCATAATGACTAAGGTTTCACCGTTGGAGCTTGTGTTACGAAGCTTAACCGTAGCTGTAACTCCGATGGAGTTTATGCCGGTTAAGTCCACATCCTTGAACATAAAATATTCCTTATGCTCAAAGCCTCCTATATGCATTTCGGGGGTATAAATTTTTGCTGATTTTTCATCGACATCGGCGGGCTTTAATGTAACTTCGCCTGCAAGCGCAACCGTTGCAAGGGATAAAGTCATTAAAAGCGCCAAAAACAAGCTAAATACTTTTTTCATTTCGTCCATCC
>JAUNRD010000142.1 GCA_030535815.1 Clostridia bacterium | reverse complement strand
AAGAAAAGGAAGAATACAAGTCATACCTGGGCGGTGCAACGGGTGTTCACGACCTTTATTTTGTGGGCAGCTACTACAAGGGCTATCCAAACGACCTTCAGTTTTCCGCCTTCACATTATCTTCCGGGGTTTACGACTATGATCCCTTTGAAAATCAGGTTGATGACAGCTTTATAAAAGACTTTTATACCGATACTTATGTTGCCACAGACTCCTACGGCCGCCGCATTGCCGAATACGGCGAAGCAGGTCCCGTGAAAGAGGGCGACCGCCAGGTTGGTATGATGTTCTGGAACTGGACAAAGGGTGCTCCCACCACATCCGCCGCCATAATTTCAGAAGTATTGGCCGCACATCCAGATGCCATGACATCCGAAGGAGCATCCGTATGGAATATGAAGAAAACCTACTGGGATGAATCTGTTTACGGCTTCTATGATTCCCTTGATTACTGGGTTTACCGCCGCCAGGCAGAGCTTTTATCCGCTGCAGGCGTTGATGCAATTTTCCTTGACTATTCAAATGGCGGCGCCACAAGAATAAATATGCTTATGCAGATGGCAAAAGCCTTCCGTGATGCGAAGAAGGACGGGGTTGACATTCCCGAAATTGCCGCATTCTGCGGAAGCTGGACGGGAAGCGAAGACCTTGTATCCCTCTTTTTATCCATATATAATGTCTGCTTCCAGCAGGAGGATTTTTCAGACATCTGGTACCACTGGGAAGGAAAGCCCTTGATTTTCGGTGTTCCCAATGTGGACGGCGTTAAAAAGCAGTTCTCGGAAGATCCTCAGAGCAAAGAGACAATGGATATAATAGCAGATTTCTTCTCATTCCGCGAGGATAACAATGTGGGTGAGCGTAAAAGCTCCACCTGGCGCTGGATTGAAGCCTTCCCCCAGACCTTGCGAGGAGGAACTAAAGAAGACGGAAGATGCGAGTTTATGTGCCTCGGCGTATCACTGAACATAAGCTATGCAGGTAACGTACACGCCGCAAATGACGTTTATTCAAGGGGCAGAAGCTACTCCGAAGCCTTCGGCGATGATTACCGTCCTGAGGCCACAAAGGAAGCCTTTTTCTTCCGTGAGCAGGCATCCCTGGTTTTAGATGCAGATCCCCATTTTGTCTATGTTGACGGCTGGAACGAATTTGCCTCCGACTTCAGCAGAAACTATTCGGGACTTGATTTTGCCTTCCCCGATGCTTTTGACTCCGATAACAGCCGTGACTTTGAGCCGGTAAAGGGCTTTTTGAAGGACGACTGCTATATGCTCCTTTGTGACTTTGTAAGAAAATATAAGGGCATTCGCCCCGCACCCGTTGCAACAGAGGAAATCACCATTGATATTAAAGGTGATGCATCCGCCTGGGAAAATGTAGGCCCCGAGTTCTTAAACTTCCGCGGTCAGGACAGATTAAACGGAAAAGATGCTTATCCCGATAACCGCACAGGTGAATTTCAGACATATAATATAGTTGTAAAAAACAGAGTTCTTTCATCAAAGGCGGCAAGAGATAAAGACTTCCTTTACTTCTATGCTAAAGCAGACAAGGATATAGCTTACGAAGACGAATCGCTCCAGCTTCTGATAAACACAGACAGAAATGCCGCAACCGGCGTTGACGGCTATGATTATGTACTCGGAAGAATAGCGGGAAAAGCAGAAGCACTTTCCAAAAACGGCGAAGAAATCATCTACACCGAAGCGGGAAGCTATGAATACAATGTATCAGGCGACACTCTTCAGATAAAGCTTCCGAGAGCGGTAATCGGAGAAACGGGCGTAATCGATATGGAATTAAAGTGGCTCTCAGGTGAATATACCGAGGTTATTGATTTTTATTCAAACCTCAACACCGCACCTGTCGGACGCTTCAACTATCTCTTTACGGAAAAAGAGCAGAAGGCTCTTACCGCAGACGAAAGGGCAGCTTCAGCCAATGCTTCAATCCTTAAAGCAGGAACAGAAAAGATGATAGTAAAAGGAACAATCCAGACAGTTTCCGAGAAGGACACAAGAATAACTCCCTTTGAAATGAATAACACCCTCTATATTCCCCTTAAGGCTTTTGAAGAAATAGCAGGCTGGGGCAAGAGCAAGACAGAATATGATTCCGCTCAGAACATTTTAAGATTTTATAACTACAAAATGAACGAAACAAAAACCGACTTTGCTGAAAACAACTGGTATTACACCTATATCGGCACGAACGAGGCAAGGAAAAACGGAAAAGTAATGTCCTTAAGTGCCCCTGTTATAATCGCAAACGGCGAAATTTATGCACCCGTAACGATTTTCTCTGACCTTATGTCAGTGAACGTAAAGATGCTTGAAAACGGAACATATTCAATCGGTGATATGGAAGAAGACAGTGCAAAAGCTCTTCTTTCCTACATTGAAGAATAAGGAGGCGGAATTATGAGAAAATTATTATCTTTACTTTTAATATTTACACTTATTTCCGTCTTCCCCGTATTTTCATATTACGAAGAGCCGGAATATGCGGACACCTATAAAGATAAAACCCTCTGGAGCGTTGTTGCTTCCTCGGAGCACGAAAACTGGCCCGCAAAAAGAATGATTGACGGCTATCCCGGCACCTACTGGCACACAGACTACGGATGGGAAAACAGCCGTGTATCCTGGAAGGCAGAGCTTCCTCACACCTTGGAGGTTGACTTTGGAGAAGAGCTTCCCATAGCCGGCTTTATAATGACAATGCGTCAGGATAAAACCCCCGCAGGTCAGCCCACAAAGATGAACTTCTATATAAAGGTGGACGGAGAATACCAGCTCGTATCGGAATACAACTACAAGATAAATACCCTTATCCGCCGTGAAGAGTTCGGCTCCGTTGTAATGGCAAAGGAAGTAAAAATCGAATATCTCGACACATTAGAAGGCCACGGCACGATGTGCGACTTTGATATAATAAAGCCAAAGGAAGGCGAAGAGCCTCGCCCCTTTGATACCTTCCTTAAGGAAGTAAAGGAAAACGCCTTATACCCCATACCCAAGGGAAACGCCTTCGCAACCTATGACGGTGACATATGGCAGGGACACGTTGTAACCAATATCATAGACGATTCTCCCCAGTCCTACTGGCAGGCGGAGACCTATGAAAAAGCTCCATATGTTCTGGATGTGGATTTGGGCAGCGCCTATGAGCTTTTGGGCTTCACCTACACTCCGAGGCAGGCAGACAGATACGACGGCTACTGGGAAAAGTTCAATGTCTACACCTCTCTTGACGGCAAAAACTATGAGCTGTCTCTGGAAAATTACAGCTTCCCGTCAAGAAGCTTAAGCCCCGCCACATACCTCTTTGATGAAAAGACAAAGGTGCAGTTCTTCCGTTTTGAAATTTTATCCGGAACGGGGAATCTCGGAAGCTGTGCAGAGCTTGACTTTTTGCAGGATTATCAGGCTTATCAGAAGCGCATTGATGAAGAAAGCCGTTTTTACACATTAAAAATCGGCTCCGACACTATCGTTCACAAGGACGGAGAATTAAAGCTTGATACCGCACCCTTTATAGCTGACGGCACAACCTTTATCCCCATAAGAGGGCTCTTGGAACTTATGGATGCCAAAATAGAATGGGACGGCGAAGTTCAGGGCATCACCATCAAAAAGGATATGACGGAAATTTATATGCAGATACAAAACAGGAATGTGTTTGTAACCAAGGTAAGAAGCGGAAAGGAGCGCTACAGCCTGATTGCAGCTCCAAGAATAAAGGATTCGCGCACCTTTATCCCCGTCCGATTCATATCTGAGCATCTCGGCTATAACGTTTCCTGGAACGGCGAAACACAGGAAATAACAATAACGAAATAAAAAAATAAGAGTGGCATCAGCCACTCTTATTTTTTATTTCTGTTTTCCTTCTTCCATTATGATGGGAAGAATCATAGGCTTACGTTTGGTTGCCTCGTGAAGGAAGTCTGTAATTTCTCCCTTAACAGCATTTTTGATTGCAATCCAGTCGATTGCCACCTTTTTGTTCTTTCTTACCGTTTCTTCCACAGCATAGGTCGCAACAGCCTTTATTCCCTCCATAAGCTCCTCGGATTCCTTTACATATACAAATCCTCTGGATACCACTTCGGGGCCTGCGGTAATTTTTCCGCGTTTATCAAGAGTCATAACCACAACTATGATACCGTCTTCGGAAAGATGCTTTCTGTCACGAAGAACCACATTTCCCACATCGCCTACGCCATAGCCGTCAATTAAAAGCGCACCTGCCGTAACCGTTCCCGTAATTGCCGCACTTTCGCGGTTTAATTCAAGAACGTCACCGAGTCCCATAATAAAGGTGTTTTTCTCCTTTACGCCGGATGCTATGCCAAGCTTCGCACTGGTTGCAAGATGGCGGTATTCGCCGTGGGCGGGAATGAAATACTTAGGTCTTACAAGACCGAGTATTATTTTAAGTTCCTCCTGGCAGGCGTGACCCGAAACGTGAACCTCCGCCAGAGCCTTGTAGATAACCTCTGCTCCCTTTTTGAAAAGCTCATTTATAACCCTGGAAACCGTTTTTTCGTTGCCCGGAATTGGTGATGCTGAAATAATTACTAAGTCGCCGTTACCGATTTCCACTTGCTTATGGTCAGAAAATGCCATTCTTGTAAGAGCACTCATAGGCTCGCCCTGGCTGCCTGTCGTTATGATGACAAGCTGATGATTTTTGTACTTATGCACGTCCTCAATATTTATGATAAGTCCCTGAGGAACACGCATATAGCCGTGTTCAATTGCAACCTCAACCACATTCTGCATACTTCTGCCCGAGATTGCCACTTTTCTTCTTGTTTTGATTGCGGCATCAATTATCTGCTGTACTCTGTGTACATTGGATGCAAACGTCGCCACGATTATTCTCTGTTTTGGGTGAGATGCAAAAATCTCATCAAACTTCTGCCCAACCGTACGCTCGGACATGGTATAACCCTGACGCTCCACGTTGGTGGAGTCGCTTAATAGTGCCAGTACTCCGGAATCGCCCAGTGCACCGAATCGCGCAAGATCTATCATTTCCCCGTCAATGGGTGTGGTATCAATCTTGAAGTCCCCCGTATGCACAACCAATCCCGCAGGAGTGTATAATGCAATGCCGAAAGAGTCGGCAATAGAGTGATTTACCCTTATAAACTCAGCCCTGAAATTGTTTCCGAGTCTTATGGAATCCCCTGCTTTTACCGAATTAAGCTTTGCAATTGAGAGTATGCCGTGCTCCTTAAGCTTATGCTCTACAAGCCCTATCGTCATACGGCTTCCGTAGATGGGAACATTGCTCATCGCCCGCAAAAAATAAGGAAGACCGCCTATATGGTCTTCATGCCCGTGTGTAAGAAGAACAGCCTTAATCTTGTCCCTGTTATTGACAAGATATGACATGTCGGGAATAACTAAATCTACTCCCAGCATTTCCTCGTCGGGGAAAGTCATTCCGCAGTCCAGAACGACTATTTCATCGCCGTATTCAAATACGGTGAGATTTTTACCGATTTCATTCATGCCGCCCAGAGGAATAATCTTCAGTTTTTGCTTTTTTGCCACTTTTTCACCTCCGTTTTTATATTTCCGAACACCAAATCCATTT
>JAUNRD010000141.1:4066-5675 GCA_030535815.1 Clostridia bacterium | reverse complement strand
AAAAGAATCTCAGTACTTGAGTTTTGTGCAAGGACAGGCGGAAGCATTAAATTCAGACTTATAAAAAAGGCAAGCGGATTTGATGTAATTAAGGCTGTTGCAGATCTTACAGAGGGTAAAAAGCCCCATGTGGAAGAATTGAAGGCTGAAAGCAAGTATATAACGAACACCTTCCTTTACTGTAGAAGCGGAGTGTTTGACCACGAGGAAGGCTTTGAAGAACTTAAAAAAGAAGGCATCATAACAGAGTATTATATCTTTTCTGCCAAGGGCAGAGAATTTAAAAATATTACTTGCTCGGGAGACAGAATGGGAAGCTTTACCGTTCAGGCTGACGACCTTTCTGAGCTTCGCAAGAAACACGAAGTTGCTATAAGCAGGGTGAAGGCAATAAGCGAATCAGGGGAAGACCTTATACGCCACGATCTTGTAACTGAACTTATATATTAAAACGGAGAAGAAAGAAAATGAACATACTTTTTGTATCTATAAGCGGACTTCCCAATATGGAAAGCCACTCAATATCCTTGGATCTTATACATGAACTTACGGCTTTAGGACATAAGGTGTATGCTGTATGTGCTAATGAACGCAGAAATAAAAAGCCTACCACCCTTTCTGAAGAGGCAGGTTGCAAGGTTCTTCGTGTAAAGGTGGGGAATAATAAAAATACAAACATCATCGAAAAGGGAATATCAAATCTAATGTTGCCTTATCAGTATATTGCGGCAATTAAGAAGTATTTTTCCGATGTGAAGTTTGATCTTGTTTTATATCCCACTCCTCCTGTAACGCAGGTTAAGACTGTGGATTTTATAAAAAAGAGAGACAATGCGAAAAACTATCTTCTCTTGAAGGATATATTCCCGCAGAATGCCGTTGACATCGGAATGATGACGAAGACAGGCCCTAAGTCGGTAATATATAAAATGTTCCGTAAAAAAGAAGAAAAACTTTACGCTGTATCCGATTTTATCGGATGCATGAGTGAGGCAAACAGAGAGTATTTAATAAAGCATAATCCCGGACTTGATGAATCTAAAATACATATTAATCCCAATAGTATAGAGGTTCAGGAAGTAGTGAAGGATGAAGAAAAGATAAAGGAAATTAAGGCAAAATATAATATTCCTGAAAATGCGGTAACCTTTATTTACGGCGGAAATCTCGGCCGTCCTCAGGGAATTCCGTTTATTATAAAATGCCTTAAGGCAAATGCCGGAAAGGAAGACAGGTTCTTCGTTATCTGCGGTAAGGGGACGGAATATCCTAAGCTTAAAGCTTATGTGGAAGCTGAAAAGCCTTCCAATGTGCTTCTTCTTAATGGACTTCCAAAGGAGGAATATGAGGTATTTGTAAAAGCCTTTGATATAGGTCTTATTTTCCTTGATCACCGCTTTACAATTCCGAATTTTCCGTCAAGACTACTTAGCTATATGCAAAGCAGTATGCCTGTTTTATCCTGCACCGACCCCAATACCGATGTGGGAAAGGTTATTGAAGAGGGTGGTTTCGGATGGTCCTGCGAAAGTAACAGCGTTGAGGCTTTTACAGATGCTGTTGATAAGGCCATTGGAGCAAACCTTGCTGAAATGGGAGCTAAGGGGCT
>JAUNRD010000141.1:0-4056 GCA_030535815.1 Clostridia bacterium | reverse complement strand
CCTTAAAGCAAATTATAACGCAAAGCGCGGTGCGGAAATTATATGTGAACACATAGAAGAAAAGGAAGTTGTTAGAGGATGAAAGTTCTTGAAATAAATTCTGTTTGCGGAATCAGAAGTACAGGCAGAATATGCACAGATATTGCAGATGTTCTCCGGAAAGAAGGACATGACTGTCTTGTTGCCTATGGAAGAGAGAATGTTCCTGATAAGTACAAAGAAATATCTTACCGTATAGGAAACAATATGTCGGTAAAGACGGATGCATTCCTGACAAGAATTTTTGACAATGCAGGTTTTAACTCAAAAAAAGCAACAAAGGAATTTATTTCAAAGATTAAGGAATACGATCCCGATATAATTCATCTTCACAATCTTCACGGATATTATATTAATCTTGAAATCTTATTTAAGTATCTTAAAGAAAGCAAAAAGCCTGTAATCTGGACGCTTCACGATTGCTGGGCTTTTACGGGACATTGCTCTCATTATGTGACAAAGGGGTGCGAAAGATGGAAAACGGGTTGCTTTAGCTGCCCTAAGAAAAAGGCGTACCCCGGAAGTTTGATTTTTGACAATTCAAAGAAAAACTATAAAAAGAAAAAAGAACTTTTTACTTCTCTTGAAAACCTGACTATTGTAACGCCGTCTGAATGGCTTGCAAGAGAGGCGAGGGCATCTTTCCTCGGAAAATATGAGGTTATTGCCATTCCCAACGGAGTGAACCTTGAAACATTTAAGCCTACAGCAAGCGACTTCAGGGGAAAATACCACTTGAAAGATAAAAAGATAATCCTTGGCGTGGCAACAGCATGGTCAGAGGGGAAGGGGCTTAAACTGTTTTCGGAGTTATCACAACAACCTGATGATTCATACAAAGTGGTGCTGGTTGGCATTACTCCTGAATTTGGAAAAAAATTGCCGGATAGTATATTGAAGATTCCGAGGACAAACAGCATAGAGGAACTGGCAGAAATTTATACGACTGCAGATGTGTTCTTAAATCTCGGAAAAGCAGAAACTATGGGACTTACAACTGTTGAAGCCATGGCCTGCGGAACACCTGTTGTGACATCGAACTGTACGGCAGTTCCCGAAGTTGTGACACCCGACGGAGGAGTTGTGGCGGAGGAGCTTACGGCAGAGTGCATTATGGAATGTATAAAAGAAGTGCTTTCAAAAGAGTATAAAAATACAAGAAGTAATGCGGAAAAATACGAGAAAAACGCACAGTATATGAAATATATTGAACTATACAAAAAATGTGAATAATTTTTCTGAGGGGGCGACAAAATGAAAATACTTGAAATCTGCGTTGACCTTGACGGCGGAGGAATAGACAGATACCTTCTTAATTACTGCAGCAGAATAAATGACATAGACTTTGATTTTGCTTGTGTAGACAATAATAAGGTGGGGGTGCTGGAACAGCCCATAAAAGACCTGGGTTGTAATATATATAAAGTTAAAAGGCAGAGTGCAGGCGTCATAAAGTATTATAAAGCCCTTAAGAAAATTATGACAGAGAACAAATACGATGCGGTACACGTACATCTTGGATATCGGGGAATGGTTGCACTTTTCTGTGCTAAAATGTGCGGGATTAAGTGCAGAATAAGCCATGCTCATATCGCATTTGAGCCGGAAGGTAAAGGTAGAAAGCTTTTGAGAAAAGTGTGCACTGTGATATGTAAAAGTCTTTCTACACATCTTGCGGGATGTGGCGTTGATGCGGCAAAATGGCTTTGGGGTACAAAGTCTTATGAAAAAGGCAAAGTTAAGATTCATAATAATGCCATAGATGGAAACAAGTTCAAATTTTCGCCCGAAATAAGGAAAAGGGTCAGAAATGATTTGGGGATTTCAAATGAAACACTGGCTGTTGGCCATGTTGGAAGACTGTGCGACCAGAAGAATCAGCTTCGCTTAGTGGAGATTTTTGCGGAAATAAAAAAGATAAGACCGGATGCCTTACTCTACATGGTGGGACGCGGAGAAAAAGAAAAAGCTATAATAAAAAGAGCGGAAGAACTCGGAATTTCCAATGCTGTGAAGCTTTTGGGAATCAGGGATGATGTTCACGAACTGCTTAATGCTTTCGATGTTTTTGTGTTTCCCAGCACTCATGAGGGCTTGCCTTTTACTTTAATAGAAACACAGTGTAACGGTCTTTATGCCCTTTCGGCAGATACTGTGACACCTTTGGTTAAGGTTAGTGCTTGCGTGGAATTCATATCGCTTGACGAAACAGATAGAGTATGGGCGGAAAAGTCAATGGAACTGGCAGAAAAAGGACATTCGGAAGTTGCTCATGACGATGTTGTGAAAGCGGGTTATGATATAAACGCTGAAGCTGAGAAATTGGAGAAGTACTATCTTGATTGTATAAGGGAATGTAAAAAATGACTGAAAAAACATTAAATCCTGTTACTTTGGCGAAAGACATTGATGGTTGCAGGAAGATTATGCTGTATGGCTTTTTAATAAGATTGCTGCTGCTTATATTTATGCTTTTCATCGCTACAAGCTTTACGGAACCGTACTTTATAGCAGACGACATAAAGTATGAGGAGACGGCAGCATATTATATGGACTATGCCTCATCTGTTATTGATACTTCAAAACTTGCGGATGTCTCTGATGCATATATTGCACCTTTCTGGCCATGGGCTATAAGCATAGCGGCATATTTATTTAACTGGGTTTATGCGGGAAGAGTAATAAATATTATTTTATCCACACTTACAATCGGAGTTATATTTAATCTTACTTATAATATATCAGGTAATAATAAAACGGCACTTCTGGCGGCGAAAATGATAGCTTTTCTGCCGGTTACGGTAATTACCTGCTGCTTTCCCATAAAGGATATATTTATAATGCTTGGGGTATTTTATGCTTTTGATGTGTTCGTGTCACTTCAGAAAGGTGAGAAAGTAGGCATGCTAAGAGCACTTATTTGTGCGACTCTGATGGTTGGTATTTACTATTCAAGAGGAGCGGTAACAGAACTTTTGGTTGTGTTTTTCTTTGGCTTCTTTTTGATGAAGTTTATAAGAGAAAAACGATATTTGGCAGCAATCTTAAGCATACTTCTGGCTGTTGGCGTTATGGCGGTTTTCGGCAGAGCGATTATGTCATCCTTCGAGACAAAGCTTGAAGACTACGGCGGAGAAGCGGTAACTGAAGGTGGCGTTGCAGCGCTTACAGTACATGGAATAACAGATATTTACAAACTGCCTTTTGCAATATTCTTTGCAAATCTGCAACCTATAAAGATGAATCTTTTTACAGGCAGTATAGTCAGCTGGTGGCATAATGTTCTTGCACACGCGAACATAAGCATATATCCTGTTGCGATTGCGAACTTTCTTTATATATTCGGTAAAAAGCACAATACATTGTTCTGGACACTCAGTATGATAATGTATTCTGCTGTTATAAGCTTATCGCTGGGTGTATTCAGGCATTATCTTTTCCTGATTCCGCTTGAAATTATTAATTGTACCCTTTATTTTGATGTGGAAAAAACGGGAAACAGAAAAACAGCAGTGATTTTCGGATCACTGGGATTATTTATGCTGATGCTTATATATACCTTGAGAATAGCACTGTGATGGTAAAGGAGAGAAAGTATGCCTTTAAGTATTTTTATTGATGCACTTCCCTTTAATGAAATGAAAGAAAATTATGGAGAGTGGCTTTCTGATATGCAAATTTCTGAGCTTGTGCCTAATATTGCGTATAGCTCAAGTCTTCATTGGCAGCTTTACTGCAATAAATATCCCGATGAACGCGGGGTATTGGTGGACTGGGTGAAGGAAGACGAAAAAAGAAAAAGCGTAAGACTTGTGTCGGTGCTTTTTTCTCCTTTTGAAAAAATGGGTATGCTTGGGGTTCTTTCAAAAAAGTTTCTTGACCGGAAAATATACAGAAAGAATACCTTTGCAAATATTCCTTTTAATCTAAGAAAGCATTTTACTCAAAAAGGGAAATATCTTTTCTGGAAAGAGGAAACCTACAGAAGTGAGCCGATATTTGACGGGTATAAAGTTT
>JAUNRD010000140.1:1701-5685 GCA_030535815.1 Clostridia bacterium | reverse complement strand
GTTCCCGATGCAACAGGTGTTGTTTCAAAGTTTTCTCCGTCATAAGAAACATAAACCTTATATCGAATGATTCTTCCGCCGTCACTTCCCTGTCTAGGAACATAGCTCATTCCTCCCAGATTGTTAATCTTTTCAGGGAATGTAACTATAGCACTGTGAGGAGGCTTCATAAGATTTACGGCACTTCCGTTTTCAACCTCGTAATATGAATGCCAGTAGGTATTTATATTACCGTCGTTCATATTCCCTGCCGGATTTCCCGAAAATTCATCGGAAGCCGATACCGTATAATCTGTCTTTGCAACGACTGCCTTTTCGTAAACATCCTCTGCTGTTGTAATGCTTACATCAGAAACCTTATAGCCGTTTTCGCACTCAGATGTAAAAATGAGCTTTT
The DNA here is from genome assembly GCA_030535815.1 of Clostridia bacterium. Lineage (GTDB taxonomy): Bacteria > Bacillota > Clostridia > CAKSNL01 > HGM11501 > HGM11501. Next base: position 5,288 of record JAUNRD010000140.1, on the reverse strand, counting down.
CGCTTCGCTTAACTTCACTTCCGCTCAAAACAGAACTGTCGCCTGCTTTTGCCGTTATGCTTCCGTTTGCACCGGATGTAAATACAACCTTATGCTTTTCAGCTCCCCCGATTTTCACGGTGTAAGCTATATCTTCACCCCTGAAAAATTTAAGACGCAATGTTATATCCTGATTATCTTCGCCTTCTATATAGTCCGAGAAGAAATATTTTGAAAGCGTAATTCCCTCATTTGTAACAGTATAATAGTTTTCTGAAACAGCAGTTCCGTTAAATTCCACGCCAAGAAGTTCTTTTGCATCGTTTAACTTATAAAGAAGCGCAACGTCATTTTGCTCGTCATACTCAAATACGGCGAATTCGCTTGTTGCTTCCGCGCTCTTGGGCTTTTTGGAGTTGTCGCCTTTAAGGAATCTTATTTCCCCTGCCGTTGCATAATCAAGATTACCTTCCTTTACGGTGATTTTAATCTGCCTTATCTTATAGTTAAAGTCAAAGGCTGTTTTCTGCACTGCAAAATACGACCTGTAAGTATAAGAATCCGTCATAAGAGGATGCCATGTTGGATTCTCCCCTTCTTCAAAAGCTATTGCAACAGAAAGCTTTTTAAAGAAGCCTGCAGAGTCCGCATTCTTATTCTGTCTTGTGGGGTAATAGTTAAAGCCTGATATTTCTTTAAGTTCCCCGAAGTCAACAATAATATCAATGGGAGGCTTATCTTTTATCCCCTTGGCATTATCGTAGAATGAATGCCATATTGTATGGATGTTTCCATCAATTAAATTTGTAGCCGGCTGCAAGGTATTCTGACTCGTCGCCTTTACAGTAAAACCACTTGTATCAGAAACTTCATTATTAAGTGCAATATCATTATAGTAAGCACATTCTGCGACTGGTGCAATTTCCGTTATATTTACCGTCTCTGCACTCTGTCCTTTTATTTCGACCTTGATTGCTTTTACCTTTAAATTTGCTCTGAAAAGATAGCATCCGTCAAGTAAGTCGTTTTCTGCAAAGTCTATGAAATTCATACCGTCATAGCTTACGGAGAATTTTGCTCTCGTAATGTTTTCACCGTCAGAGTGAATTCTCACTCCTGAAACGCCCCACGTTTCATTGAATTTCACACTTATAACGTCGCCTACACTGCTTTCAAATGCAGTATCCACATTTCCGTCAAAAGCATCAGCATAGCTTTCCGAAACCGTATACTTATCGGTGTATGTCTTTATTACCTCATCTGCGTTGTCGGAAGTTGTATACGCCATATCGGGCTTTTTAAATTCAAGCTCCGCACCTGTTGAATACTGATTGCCCTCGGTTGCGCAGGATACGAATTTTACTGCTTTGACTTTTATGTTTTCGCCAAAGTCAACAACCTGTTCGCTCTTACCCGAATAGCTGAAACTTGCACAAATTGCCTTATAAAATCCGTTTCCGTCAGGAGAAATGTAGATATCCGCCGTAACTATTCTGCTGTTTCCGCTTCTCGGAGTATATCTTATGCCGGAAATAACCTTTTCTTCGTTGAATTTGACAGTTATACTGTGAGGCAGTGCCGTTACGGGCTTCACTCCGCCCTCTGTTGTATAGTCAGAATGCCAGAAGGTGTCCTTATTTCCGTCAAACATATTCTTGGCAGGATTTGACTTATACTCAGAATCTGCCGTAATTGTCCACTTTTTACTCTCGCTCTTATAATAAAGAGCATCGGAAAGCGTTTCTTCAGTTACGGTATCATAGCCGTCTTTTCCTTTAAGAACGTGAAGTTCGGGGATTGAAAGTTCCCCTTCTGCTTTAAGGGCAAGATATTTCACGTTTACATTAAATCCGAAATCTGTTACGGAAATTTTTCCGCCAGATACATTAAGACCGCCTATAAGGAAATAGTCGTTTCCGTCAACCGAGCCGTAAATTTCACCGCCGATTACAGAAAGCTCATCATTATACAGTCTGATGCCTGAAACAGAGGTTTCTTCCTTAAATGTAAATCTTATTACATTTTTATCTGTACCAAGAAAGGCTTTGTCAAAGTCGTAAAGAATCGATGCATCTTCATCGGATGAGCTGCCGACCAAAGTTTCTCCTGTCTTTATACTTTCTATTTTTTCAAATCGCACCGTTTCTGCCATTTCTTCATCGGACAGGTTTATCTTTTCAGGATCCGAAAATTTAATTTCTCCTATCACATTGGTATCTTTAAGCTCCTCTGCATATGAAAAAGAGGTAAAAGAAGAAATCATTAAAACAGCAAGAAACAGAGATATTATTTTTTTCATTGCCATACCTCCATTGTTAGGGATGCTCCCGGGCGAAAGCCCGGGAGCTTTTTATGCCTTTCGGCATAAAAGGAAGGAAACTATATGAAAAGGTTTATTACCTTTCCGGCTGATTAAGCGGCTTTACGCCTGATCAAGCGTTTTAAGGTCTTCTCCGAAGCCTTCTACGCTAACATCGCTGTGTCGGATGTAAACATATGTTCCGTCAAGATTTATAAAGCTTACAGCTACAAATTCCATATCGAAAGCAGCAGATGGGATTTCAACATAATCAACACCAAAGCTTTCGCCGGTAGATGGAGCTTTGTAAGTAGCGTCACCCTTCTTTGCACTTACAAAATATGCCTTTAATGCCTCTTCAGTGCTTCCGTATACGTCCTTTTCAAAATCATCGAAAAGTGATTTTGGAATTATATATGTACCGTAAGAAAGCGCATTTAAGTTATCTGCTTTATCGAATTTTGTTATAAATCTTATCGTTGCCTTTCCGTCTGCCTTAGTTCCTGCATCGGCATCCGTACTCAGTTTAAGCTGACCGGGAATCCATATCAACTTGCCGTCCTCTGAATATCCGTAATATGCGCTGTTTTTATCGGAAACCAGATTGTATTCCCCGTCTCCTCCGGTCTTTTTACCGAAGACTTCCTTAAGATTTCCGTAGCTTATACCTGCTTTACCGGTAAAACTATCGTTTAATACGATTGTTTCCGCATTTTCCGGGATGATGTTACTTTCCGCAGTAGTTTCTCTGTTTGCGATGTTGCCGTAAACGTAAGCATCATTCTTAAAGTAGATATTAGTATCGGCACCTGCATAAAGTCCGCCGCCACCGGGTCCAAAGTTGCCTGTAATCTTACCGCCCTCAAGGTTTACCTTGCCGCCGGAAGTGGTTAAGTAAATTGCTCCGCCGTGAATCTGTGCTGTATTTTCAGTAATTAAAGCATCGTCCTTAATTGTAAGCGTTCCCTTTCTCACCCAAACTGCACCGCCGTTTGTAGCCCTTGCCCCTCTTATCTCGGTTTTACCCGTGAGTGTAAGTGAGCAGGAGGCTTCTTCAACGATTACACTTCCGCCATAGTCTTTATGCATACCGCCTTTAAGAACAACGTTATTTAATGTAAGATGTCCGTTTCTTATGTGGAAGATACGCTTATTTGCAGAAGAAAGCTCCTCTTCTGCCCCTATGGGGAATTCTATTTTATACATTTCGTCCCCGTTTGTTCCGTCAAGAGTTAATCTTACTCCGATTCTGTTGAGCATTATTGTTTCATTAAGTGTAACGTCTCTTACAAGGTGAATTACACTTCCC
>JAUNRD010000140.1:0-1691 GCA_030535815.1 Clostridia bacterium | reverse complement strand
CTATATGTGCCGTTGTTTCACTATTATATTTAGTAAGACTACCTGCAATTTCTGCCCCGTCTTCCGCTATACCAAACACATTTCCTGCTGCCGCACAGTTCACCTTTATGCTTCCTTCGAATTTGCCCTTAAGTATAAGCTGGCTTGCATTTTTTACGCTTATGGCATCTGCTCTTCCAACAGAAGGTGTTGCCTCAGAGCTTTCCCCGTTTACAATAGTTGCATTGCCGCTGATTGTAACGGTACTGCTTGAATTCCAGCAAGCAACGGCATAACGTGTACCTGATGCATCATAGTTTATGATTTTACCGCCGTTCATTGTAAAGGTGGAAATTCCGTTTCCTCCGTGAAGGTGGATAACCGCTCCTACCGCCGCATTTTCTGTAGCACGACCTGAAATCACGCTGTTTTCGTCCATTACAAGGTGACCTTTAGTTCCGGCACCAAGCTGAACAGTTCCGCCTACGCCACCTTTACCGTTTAAGATGTCAGCACCAATTAAGTTAACTGTCGCGCCGTCATCAATTGCAAGCATTTTGCCGTTGAAATTAAAGTCTAAGGTTATGTTTTCAAATGTAATGTTGCCGCTTTCACCCGTAATTCTGAGGTTTGATGTTGCCGGCATTGTAATTGTCTTCTTATCTCCGACAGATGTTATTGTAACATTCTTATTCCAATAAGTTGTAACATTATCCCAGGTGATGTTATCAGTTACATAGATTGTGCTTCCGGAAGGTGCCAGATTAATTGCCTCATGAAGGCTCAGCATGTTTTCAGTATCGCTACCGATATAGCACTTGCCGGTAGCCTCTGCTCCTTTTACCTTCCATATTGCCTTCCCGCTTATAACCTTTGCTTCAAGCTCGGCATCTGAATCGTTTGTAATTCCGTTAAGTTCTGCTCCTACTTCAACTGTTGCAAAATCGCTTCCATCGCCTCCGAAGCTTATGCCTGCTTCACCATTAAAGTCTGCAGCGATTGTAAGCTGATTTGCACCGGTAAGTGCGATATTTTTTGAAGTGTTACCTGTTACATTGGCACTTTTGCCAACTATAACTTTAACATTACTGTTATTTATGCGAATAGCACCATTTGATGCCGTATTTCTGGTAATTTCACCCTCAACCTTGATTGTACCTGCACAGCCTCCGTAAATTATACCGAGCACATTCGATTTGTTTCCTGTTATCTTACTTCCGGGAAGCAACGTTAAGGATCCACCGTCACCCATTCTGTTTTCCAATCCTATTGCATAAAAATCAGAGTTTGCATTTTTAACAACCGTTTTGTCACCGAGTGTAAGCTTACCTCCCGCACCAAGCAATATGTTGTAGCTTGTGTTAAGGTCAACAATTACATTGTTAAATGTAACGTCTGAATTGAGACTTATATGCATTTGCTGGTTCAACTTTAATGTATAACCGTGACCTTCAAGAACGAACTTCCTGTGATGAGCACCGTATCCGTTCTCATAAGTGTAGTCTTCCCAGATTGCATCTTTCAAGAGGTGTATAGTTTTCACGGAAGTGTGATTTGTCGCCTTTACAGCATCCATAAATGTATCGTAATACACTCCTGTTTCTTCGTCTTCGCCTATATAGCATACCGCATCTTGTTCTACCTCTTCTGCCGTAACCTTTACGGGATAGCTTTTAAGAAGAGTTTCGCCAAGATAAATATTCACTGTAGTT
>JAUNRD010000139.1 GCA_030535815.1 Clostridia bacterium | reverse complement strand
GCCTGTTTCAGAAGAATAAGCATCCATCAGCAAAATAAGTTCTTTAACAGTGGTTGCCTTTGCAGCCGGCATTATCATTCTTCTTTCTTCGTCGGTGGTTGCATGAAGTGAAAGCGCCAATGTTATGGGTATATTTTCCTTCGTAAGTCTCTTTATTCCTTCGGTGAGCCCGCAGGTTGAAAGAGTTATATGCCGATAACCTATATTGAGCCCGTCGGGATTATTTATAGCCGAAAGTGCCTTGATTACATTATCATAATTATCAAGAGGCTCCCCTATTCCCATAAGCACAACATTTGAAATCCGGACGTTTGCATCAGCGGACACCGCCCTTATCTGTCCCTCTATTTCAGAAGGTGTAAGATTTCTTATCAGCCCATCCATTGTAGATGCGCAGAAAGCGCACCCCATACGGCAACCCACCTGCGTGGATACGCATATACTCTTACCATGTTCATAGCTCATCAGAACAGTTTCCACGATATTTCCGTCAGACAGCTCTATCAGATACTTAACCGTCTCATCTAACTTCGATGTAAATTTCATATAAACCTTCGGGAAGGAAAGTTCATATTCCGTTTTAAGTTTTTCGCGCAGGCTGAGCGGAAGGTCAGTCATTTTATTTATATCTGTTTCTCCCCGTCTTATCCACTTGTAAAGCTGTTTTGCTTTATAGGCCTGAACATCAAGCTCTTTTGTCAATTCTTCTGTTGTCATGTCGGCAAGATTCATTCCGCTCACCTCTTTTCCTTTAATTATCCTTTTTCATCCGGCATATAAATGCCCCGTCTGTCCCGTCTGAATCGGGATACCAGGTTTTATAGCCCTTATCACCGTCCGCGAAAGGCATAAGCTTAAATTCCTTATTATCCTTAAGAAAGGCTTTTATTACCTCTTCGTTTTCTCTTTTATCTATGGAGCAGGTGCTGTAAACCAGGATTCCTCCCGCTTTCAGGCATTTTGCCTGAGCTTCAAGTATTTTTTTCTGGAGGTCTGAAAACTCCTCATCCTCCTGTCTGTTCCATTTGATATCAGGTCTCCTTCTGATAATTCCTGTACCTGAGCAAGGAACATCCAAAAGCACTCTGTCACACCTGTCCAGAAGTTCTTCATTAATCTTTGATGCATCGTGAAGATGCGTTCTTATTATATGTACAGAAAGTCTTTCAGCTGCATCTTCTATAAGCTTAAGCTTATGTTCATATATATCGCAAGCAAAAATTTCCCCCTTATCTTCCATCAACTGTGCAATATATGTGGTTTTTCCGCCGGGAGCCGCGCAGGCATCAAGTACCGTCATTCCCGGTGAAAGCTCCAGAAGCTCCGCCGTCTTTTCAAAGGGCTTTGCCTGAACCGTAAAAAGTCCCTCATCAAAACCCTCTATCTCAGATACGGAACCGCTGTTTCTAAGGGTTATCATATTTCCGTCTTTAGCAATAGCATTTCCATTAAGTCTTTCAAAGAGTGCATCCGCACTTATTTTAAGCGTATTTGCTCTGATTACGGTTTCAGGTTTTCCATTTCCGGCCTTCATAATACTTTCTGCCCTTTCAAAGCCGAAATCGCTTATAAACCGCTTAGTCATCCAGAGAGGATACGAATATTTAACAGAAAGAGCTTCGGCTTCATCCTCCGGCAACTCAACTTCGCCACCTCTTAAAGCACTGCGAAGCAGTGCATTGACAAACCCTGAAGCGGATGCGTGTCCATATCTTTTAGACAGTGCCACGCTTTCGTTAACCGCTGCAGATGACGGAACCTTGTCCATGAAAAAAATCTGATAAAGTCCCATCCTTAATATATTTTTTATCAGAACCGATATTTTTTTAAGTTTAATTTTTGAGTAACGGGAAATTATATAGTCAAGATATCCGCGGTTTCTTACCGTTCCCCTTACAAGCTCGCTTAAGAAAGCGGCATCCCTTCCCGTTATTTTTTCTTTCCTGCACTTTTCATCAATAAGAAGATTTATATATGAGCCTTTCTCATCGATATCGGCTAAAATCAAAAGTGCAGTCTGCCTTATTCTATCCATACTTTATACCTCTTCGGTATACTTATCAAAAGTCTTTCCGATTTCGAAGCTGTGACCTCTCAAATAGTCTGCGGCGTTCATTTCCTTTCCGCCTTCAGCCTGCAATCTCAGTATTTTTATTGCACCGTTTCCCGCTGCGACAACAAGTCCTTCCTTCGGGCTTGAAACAAGCACCTCTCCGGGCTTTCCTCTTTTATCAGAAAGCTCAGTTTCTGTAATTTTATACTTAGCGCCTTCAAAATATGAATAAGCCGCAGGCCATGGATACGTTCCTCTCACCAGATTGTGTACGGTAAGAGCATCTTTTTCCCAGTCTATATGACCGGTCTTTGAAGTGAGAACCGAGGCATAATTACTATCATTTTCATTCTGTGCTTCCCTTTGCACCTCACCTTTTTCAATCAGCTCTACCGTTTCAAGAAGACCTTCCATACCAAGCTTTTCAAGCTTGTCAAACAAAGTTATCTGATTATCCTTAATATCAATGGCACATTTTTTCTTAAGTATCATATCCCCCGTATCAAGTCCTTTATCCATATACATAACAGTTATTCCGGTTTCGGTTTCTCCGTCAATTATGGCAGATTGCACAGGAGATGCCCCTCTGTACTTAGGCAGGAGTGAACCGTGGACGTTTATACAGCCATATTCAGGATAATTCAGGACATATTCGGGAAGTATTCTTCCGTATGCCACAACTACAATAAGCTCAGGCTTATACTTATCCAGCACATCCTTGATCGCTCCGTCTTTAAGGCTTTCCGGCTGATACACAGGAATATTATGCTCCAGCGCACACTCTTTAACAGGAGGCGCTGTAAGTATTTTTTTACGTCCCACGGGTTTATCTGCGCGACAAAGCACAAACATAACCTCATGTCCCGCATTTATAAGAGCTTCAAGATGCGCCCTTGCAAAGTCGGGAGTTCCCATAAAGCCTATACGCATGAAAACCTTCCTTTCTTATTCCTCATCAGGATCCACAAACTCTTCTACCTTTTCCAGAAATACATGCCCGTCAAGGTGTTCAAGTTCATGGCAGAATGCCCTTGCAAGAAGTTCTTTTCCTTCTAAAATCTGCTCATTTCCAAACCTGTCAAGAGCCTTAACTTTAACATAATTCGGTCTTGTCACTCTTCCCCACTGTCCGGGAAAGCTAAGGCAGCCTTCCGTTCCGTACTGAAGATCTTTTGATTCTATGATAACCGGATTGATGAGTTCCATTATGCCTTCGCCCACGTCGATAACGACAACTCTTTTAAGGATTCCCACCTGTACTGCCGCAAGTCCAACACCGTTGGCTTCGTACATAGTATCCGCCATATCATCAAGAAGAGTGTGAAGTCTTTCATCAAATTCCGTAACTTCTCTTGATCTTTTATAAAGCACCTCATCGGGTGTTTTTCTTATTTCTCTTATTGCCATAAATCCTCCTATAGCATGCTTCCGGGATTGATTTCAAGATTTAATCTTACATTTTTATCCTTGTGTCCCATATAAATATCCTTAAGAAGCGTTCTTACATTATCGTCTGCACTGATTTTAATCCAGTATCTCCATCTGTAACGGCCCTTAATTCTGGAAAGCGGCGCCGGCATGGAGGTATATTTTGAAAACCTTATATCTTTAAGTATTTCTTCAGCCAGCTTCTCGGACTCCTTCGAAGCCTTCTCAGCAAGAGAGTTATCCTCTGAAGAAAAGACAAATGACACTATATCGGAAAACGGCGGATATAAAAACATCTCTCTGTAAGCTATTTCATTTTCGTAAAAAGCCTCGTAATCCTGTGTCTTTGCCATTTTAATTACATCGTTATCGGGGGTGTATGTCTGAATAACAGCCCTTCCGGGTCTTGCTCCTCGCCCTGCTCTTCCGCATACCTGAGTAATTAAATCAAAGGTTCGTTCCGATGCCCTGTAATCGTCGATATTAAGCGACATATCCGCCGCCATTACACCCACCAGGGAAATATTCGGAAAATCCAGCCCCTTTGATACCATTTGCGTTCCCAGCAGGATATCAATTTTTTCCCGGCTGAAGGTTTTAAGTATTCTTTCGTGACTTCCCTTTCTTGTAGTTGTATCGACGTCCATTCGGATACAGCTTGCTCCCGGAAATATCTTTTTTATTTCTTCTTCAAGTTTCTGGGTTCCGGCACCGAAATAGCGCACGTGGCTTCCCTTGCATTCCGGACACTCTTTTATAACCCCGGTTTTATAACCGCAGTAATGGCAGTTAAGACTTTCATCCGTCCTGTGATAGGTAAGTGCAATGCTGCACTCGGGACAGCTTACCACGTACCCGCAGTCACGGCACGAAACAAAGGTAGAAAATCCTCTTCTGTTCAGAAAGAGCACTGTCTGTTCCCCTGAAGCTATATTTTTTGCAACCTCTTCCCTCAAAACCGATGACAACATACTTCTGTTGCCATTCGCAAGTTCCTTCCGCATATCGGAAATAATAACTTCGGGAAGCTTTGCTTCATTATAGCGCTTTGTCATTTTAAGCAGCTTATATTCGCCGACAGACGCTTTATAATAGCTCTGTATATCGGGTGTGGCAGATGCTAAAAGCAAGGGACATGAGTTCTGAGCACATCTTTTCTTTGCAACCTCTCTGGCATCGTACCTTGGAGACTGCTCCGACTTATATGTGTTTTCATGCTCTTCATCCACAATTATAATTCCGATATCGGAAAGAGGTGCAAATACGGCAGAGCGTGCGCCAACCACTACCCTTGCCTCTCCGTTTTTTATTCTCTTCCATTCGTCCAGCCTTTCGCCTTGCGACAGCACGCTGTGAAGAATAGCTATTTTTTCTCCGAATCTGCCGAGAAAGCGGTCTGTCATCTGAGGTGTGAGTGATATTTCAGGAACTAAAACTATTGCCGTTTTCCCCTTTTGCAGCACCTTCTCTATGGTCTGCATGAAAACCTCGGTTTTTCCGCTTCCGGTTACACCGTGAAGCAGAAATGTATCGCTTTTTCCGTTTTCGACCGCATCCTTCAATTGTCCAAGCGCTTCAACCTGTTCTTTGGTAGGAACAAGATTCTCCGTCTTTTCGACATCTTTTCCTGAAAACGGATTTCTTCTTTTTGTTTCAGAATAGATTTCAACAATTCCTTTATCAGAAAGAGCCTTTATAACACCGGAGGCAATGCCTTCCTTTTCATACAGTTCCGAAAGGCTTAAAGGACCTGAAATAAGCGCTTTTGCTGCCTTAATCTGTGCTTTTGCACGGCTTCCCAGAAGAGATAAAAACTCATCTTCGTTTTTTATAAGCCTTACATATTTCCTCTTAAGTTCACTGACACTTTTCGAAGAAACGGTTTCCTGCTCAATCAGACCTTTTTCCCGCAACGCATTTACCGCCCGGTATGTTTCATTACCGAAAACCGATTTAAGAGTCTCAAGATTACTCTCTCCGCCCTCTTCCGAAAGAAACGCCAGTATTCTCTCCTGATTTACGGAATGAACCTCCGCGTTTTCTGCCTCATCAGTCATTCTGACTATAACATCTTCTTTTGAAAATGTACCCGGAGGGCACATAAGCTTAAGACATTCGTGAAAGGATGCTATATACATTTTCTGCATATATTCGGCAAGTTCAATTTCTTTTTCGCTGTAGCCAAGTTCCTTAAGAATATAGCCTGC
>JAUNRD010000138.1 GCA_030535815.1 Clostridia bacterium | reverse complement strand
ATACTCCCATGAAATAAAATACCCCTATTTCTTGCTTTTTATTCAATTTGTTTGGCAAAAATATTATATCACACATATTATATTTTTGCAACAAATTTATTTTTATTTCAAACAACTATTGACAAATAAGTAAAAAAACGTTTAGGGACTTCATCGTGCCGAATAAATCGGCAGAATAATTGAGTAGTATAGCATAAAAAATGATGGCAGACGCTTTTATGTCTACCATCATTTTCGTTTATTTAGTTATTGTAATTTCCTGGGTCTCTCCGTTCCAGGTCACGTTATAGCCAAGCTGTTCGGAGATAAATCTTACTGGAATGAAGGTTCTGGAATCCTTGATTTTAGGCGGTACGTTAAGAGTATATCTTACTTCCTTACCCTTGGAATCAATGATATAAACGCTTCGGGACATAATCTGCATTTCGATTATTGTTCCTTCCTTTTCGATTAATATCTGCTGAATATTTCCGTTCCATTCAATGGTTGCGCCCATTTCCTCAAGGAGTCCTCTTAAAGGAATAAGGGTATAGCCTGCACCTGCAATGTAGGGTGCAACGTCAATTGTTTTAACAGAATCAACCCCGCCCTTATGGGACTTAATCTCGTTTGAGCCGATTTTAAGGATGTAGCTTTCCTTTTCATCCTCTGCCCGTTGCTCTGCTGAATTGGTGCTTTCATAGAAGGTGATTTCAGCACAGCTTGCTCTTCCGTCATTACCCTGATTGATGTAGAAACGGATGAAGCCTGCGCATACGGGCTCGTCAAACCTTATAACCTGCTCGCCCTTTTTCTTTTCAAAGGTTAAAAGATCCTTTGCGATTTTATAATTTTCACCGTCAACGGAGTAGAGCACGTCAAAATCAAGCCATAAGCCGTGATAGTCGTCTGACTGACGGGGAAGCACGTTAATCTGTGCCACATAGAAAGTATCGTTTAAGTCAATATCCAAAACGTAGGGGCCTTCAACCTTTGTTGTCTGCCATACAGACTGGGGTGAGCCGTCAACCACCGCAGAAACCTTACCTGTGTCGGGCCACTGCAAGGGAGCATCGCACTTTGCTGTCATTCCTTTTTTGGGAATTGCGATAAGACCGCCTTCTTCATATGCCGCTTTATAATCCTTGGGCTCAACTGTTCCCATATTGGGATCATACGGTTTTAAGTTAAGCTCGGCACAGGTACCGTAACCGCCGGCACCGTCCAGAAATTCAAGCTTCAAGGCGTCAAGCTTTACGTTGAAGGACCACTCGGAGTTCTTAAGTCCCATATCGTTTGCCCATTCACCGCCGCCGATTAAATATTCCTCTCCGCCCAAAATTGCATAGGCGTTATATTTGAATATTCTTCCTGACTTTATGTTGTCCTGTCTGGGAGTGTAGGTAAAGCCGCCGATTGTAACTGTGCCCGGAAGGGTTATTGTTACATAGAAGGGCGGTTTGTCCTTTGAAAGAATGGTGGAGCCCGCTGCTTTATAGTTTGTGTGCCAGTAGGTGGTTTTATCACCGTCAATCATTTTTTCTGCTGTGTTGTTTCCGATGTGGCTTGATGCCTTTATTTTCCATTCGGACTTGTCGGGGATATATCCTGCTTCGTAAATTTCACGGGGGCCCGCCAGTTCCGCCTTTTCCTCAGCAGACTTGATTTCATCAATTTCCTTCTTTGTTAAAATGTCAATTTCTCCGCAGGTGCCTACTCTTCCCGTTGTCGATCTGAACACAAGGCGGATTCCCGCGATTTCCTTTTCGTCCCAGGAAACAATTTCAACAGTTCTGTCGCCTATAAAGGTACCCGACGCAAGCTTTTCACCCTGAGCTGTGCCGGAGAGCGCATATACATCATAGTCCTTTATGTAGCCCGTATCGCTGGTCTGTCTGGGGGTGTAGCGGATACCCGATGACTTTACCCTGGCAGGAAGGTTTATGTCAATTGTAAAGGGGGCAGGATCGGTTGTGTCAACCTTTCCATCCTTTACGGTGTACTTTGAATGCCAGTATGTCACAGGATCGCCGTCTATCATTTTTTCTGCTTTTTCTGTGTTAAGCTCGCTTGATGCCTTGATTTTCCAGGTGGATTTTTCGGGAACGGTATCCACCAAAGGAAGCTTTGCCGCATCGTTGGCAGATGCCATTTCCGCGGGGCTTATAAGGTCAATTTCCGCGCAGGTGCCAACGCCGCCTGATGCCACCGTACTTGTGAAAATTATTCTTATGCCGGAAAGATTAACGGCATCCCAGCTGAAGGTTTCGATTGTATCGTCACCAACAAATGTGCCCTTCGCAAGAAGCTTTCCCTGAGTTTCGCCCGAAAGCTCATAAAATTCAAAGCCCTTTACATAGCCGGTGTTGCTGTTCTGTCTTGGAGTATAACGGATACCTGCAACAGTTGCCTCGGTAGGAAGGGTAATGTCTATTATGTAGGGAGGCTGAACCTTGTTTACAGCCTTGCCGTCTTCCGTGTCGTACTTGGAGTGCCAGATTGTGTCGGTTTTTCCGTCAATCATCAGTTCCGCCTTGCCCCAGCCAATTTCCGTGTTGGCTGTAATTTTCCATGTGGACTTTTCGGGGATTGGCAAATCTTCTGCACTTATATAAAGTACACTTACAGTTGAAAGCACTAAGATAAGAGAAAGCATTAAGCTTAAAATCTTTTTCATTTTTGTCCCTCCCCTTATAAAATTTCCGCAGCCTTTAATACTGCATCTATGTTTATTTCGCCGCCGCTTATTGCGAAGGTATCGCCGTTAACATAGGCTTTCCAGCCGAATACTTCGGTCAAATAGCTTAAAGGAATGTATCTTAAGCCGTCTACAACCTTAACGGGAGCAGAAAGTGCCACCACTGCACCGTTCTTTCTTGCTTCCATACTTCCAACGATGGTGTATGACCAGATGTGGTCAACAATTTCAATGCCCTTACGGTTGTAGTTTGAAACATACTGCGCATTGTCCTCTGCATAGTATTCTGTCTTTGTTTCGCCGTAGCCCATAATCTCTTCAACGGCAATTTCGGGAACATAAAGCGTTCCGTTTTCCGCAAAGGCGGTGATTCTTGTATCCGCGTCAAAAATGTTCATCTTGCCGCCGGATACCACCATTTTATTTGAACCTGTCTTAAACACAGAGGTATCGGAAAGTGCCGTTCTCGTGTCATTATCAAGGGAAATTTGAGCGATTTCTGTGTAGAGGTAGTTAAAGCGTCCAAGAGGTGCAACCGATCCGAACTCGTAAAATCTTAAAACGTCACCGTTTTCTTCTGCATTGTCGGCAACCTTGAATTCAAGGTCAACTGTTCCCTTTATTCCGAGAATGTCTCTTGATACTGCAAAAATTACGCTCTTACCATTTATCTTTACTTCTGCATTTCCTACCGCATTGAATGTTCCGTTATAGGAAGATACAGCTCCGTTTCCTTCGATAAGGAAGTCATAGCCTTCCCATCCGGTTGCATAATTACGGTCGGTATTCAAGTAAATATGAAGCTTTGATGTGTCTTTTATATCAGCTTCTGCATCAACCTTTATGTAAAGCATTTTAGCTCCTGTAATTACATTTACATAGCTTGTTACATAGTGGAAGTTTTCGCCTGTCTTATAATCGACAAGACCATATTCGTCTCTTGCTTCGCCGAAGTTATCGTTGATGAAGGCAGGTCCTACTTCTTCCCACTGAGAAAGATCGCCTGCTATATCAATGGTCTTATCTGCTGTTGCCAAAGGTGCAGGACGAACGCCCTTATACTTTCTTACAAAGTCAACAAGTAAGTTGTAGTAATCGTCCTTCAAAACACCTCTGGAAGGTTCGAAGTCACGGCTTCCTTCATCGTCGAATGCGTCAACGAAGGAGTTATCGTGTCCCGAATACTGGGCATTTCTGCTTGCAGTCCATTCGTTCCAGCCGTCAACATAGATAAAGGCAGGATCTTCCCTTAGTGCCTGAAGCGCTTCTTCTCTGAAGAAGTAGCCCATATTCATAGCGCCCTCTCTGTAGTCTTCGCCGAAGCCTTCGGTATAGCTTCTTCCCTTGGTGTAAGGATCGGAGAATACGCAGGTATGACTCCATCCGTCAACATAGGATTCGTTTACACCGGTACCCACAACCATAAATTCCGTTCTTCCGTCTTCTTCGGTGTTCCACTTGGTTAAGGGAGAAGCCTGAAGCCAGTGCCAGTAGCGGTCGCCGCCCACATATTCAACGGGCTCACGACTGCCTGACATACGGAATGTATAGAATTCAAACATTTCTCTTATGTATGCTGTTTCGTCAAGCTTTTTTGTGTCAAGATTCGTAGACCACTTGGAGTTGTTACCAAACATAAGGGGCTTACCGTCCCATTCATACCAGA
Organism: Clostridia bacterium; assembly: GCA_030535815.1. Classification (GTDB taxonomy): domain Bacteria; phylum Bacillota; class Clostridia; order CAKSNL01; family HGM11501; genus HGM11501. Next base: position 1,351 of record JAUNRD010000138.1, on the reverse strand, counting down.
GGTCTTTATATCTTTCGTTTTCAAAGAAATATGTATGGACATTTACAAGCTGAGTACGTCGCTGGGAATGGTCAACATACCAGGAGTTAAGAGCATTAATCTTGGGAACACGGATTCCGTCCGCCTTTGCATCGGCATATGCCTCGCAGAGAAGATTAAGTGTCTGTCCGCCCGAAGCAGTACCGTTTGACCAGTCAAAGAAGATTACGTCAACGCCTGCATTTGCAAGCATAATTGCGTGACGGCGGATTACCCAGTAGTCGGACATCGTATAGTAGCCGAACAAGGGCTCGTTCCAGTAGTAGGCTGTTGCACCCGCAGGCCATGCCTCGTGATAGAAGTCATCATATGCATCGGGGTGTGCCGCAATAATTTCAGAGGGAATTCTTGCAGTTGATATGGGCTTTTCCTCCGATCCCCTCGGCCAGTACATCATACCAATCTGGCGCATTCCCTCTTTAACGGGTCCAACCTCTTCAAAGTCAGCAACCTTAATGCCTGCCGCACTTGTCGCAACCCAGGTGTCCGAGTAGTTATCGATGAGACAGTCATCTGACGGAATGGTGTAGGGGCTTACATATTTTTCCTTTGAAAGTGTAACGGATTTAATTGCCGCTCTTCCGATATGCGCCGTTACATAAACGTCATGTAATCCCGAAATTTCTCTGATATTTGAGGAATATTCCGTTATGCGATTGTCGCAGATTCTTAAAAATGTAATAATATGTCCTCCGTCTGCCTTATCTGCCGTAATTCTTAAGGTTGCTTCGCTGTATGAGTCAAGCACAACCTTTACGGACTTTACGTCAGTAAGGTCAACCTTTTCAAAAACAACGCTTTCCCCCTCCTTGATGCTTTTTGAAACATCAAGAACTGTTTTTGTCCCTTCTGCAAATGATGGTATTACAGCCAAAACCATCATAAGCACAAGAAACAAAGCTGCAAGTTTTTTCATATTTTTTCTTCCTTTCTTTTATATAAGAAATTCCCTTATATATTTCTTACTTTAAGTATAGCACAAAAGCCATTTTAATTCCTTAATTTTTTTTACCGATTATCTGCCTTATTTCTTTAATTTTTTGTCATTTTAAATATTTTTGCTCTGCGCCTACCGGGAGACAGGAAAATGCAGGGGCGATTTTTAAAATCGTCCCTGCATCAATTTGCCTTATTTAGTTATGGTAACTTCTCTCGTCTCTCCGTTCCACTCCACGTTATAGCCTAAGTGTTCGGATATAAATCTTATGGGAATAAAGGTTCTTCCGTCCTTTATTATGGGAGCCTGAGGAAGGGTGTAGCGCACTGTTCCGTACTTTCCGCCCGTTTCAACGAAAACAAGATTATAGCGGTT